>WASR01000128.1 GCA_009712615.1 Methanobacterium sp.
AGAAAAGATCAATCATCTTTTGCTCAGCTATTTTAAAAGCCTCTGTAGCATTGGTGGTTTCATATACTTGATACATGTCGCCTGATTCTTTTATAATCTCTGATAGGGTTTTCAACTGAATACGATCGTCTTCTAAAACTAATATATTGTACATATATTCATCATGCCCCTTTGCATTGATTTATCCTTAATTAAATATTCTATATCATTTTGGAAATACCTTCTCAAAATTTGAATATTTTGTTTAACTTGATTAAATATTTACAGAAATTAATAACAAAAATTGGAGCTTTCATGCAATGTTCAATATGTTCTAAAAGAATATATGCTACAATTAATCTACAAACATATATTATTTTCTAAACCCTATTCAAGAAGTGAGCGGATTGCACCTATCCATATATTTATAAAAGGAGTGTGGTCTTGTGAATCTAAATTTTATCATTACTATTCTGTGTATTACAATATTTGGAATTATTGCCATGCTGCTTGGTTTTTGCTACAGACAGGAGATAATGAAAACTTTGCTTCAATCGAAAACAACTTTAAAAAAAGATGAGGTTTCCTCTGAAATCACATTAAGTATTGACAAAAAAGAATGCAATAAGTAGCTCTGCCAAGCTACCTACTGCATCTAAACACAATTATTTCTAATTCCATAAGCAAATTGCATAGTTCCGCAATCCGCTCACTTAATAAGTATATCATAAATTTTGGAAATAAATCAATAGATAATTAAAGTATTTTCTTTAATATCTATCATTAATGCTTTTATAATACAAGATTAATTTTTAGTGCAGGACGCACACCGTCACGGGCTAGACTGACATTCGCATAGCTGCGAATACTGCAACTTGGACCGACAAAAAACGCACGGGTCGCCTTGTTTCCTTGTGTTCTAAGCCACCACCAGGAACAGCCAACTTCTTCGCCGTTTCTGATGATATAATTATCTTTGTTTGTTTTATCATATACATATAAGCTGCATCCATCGGGTTTTTTCTTTTTAGCAAAGTCCGTTCCAACGGCTCGCCGTAAATCCTTGCCGTGTTTATCAGATATATCCTTTATCTCATTAACGCTAAGCAAAAAAATCTTGTCCTCAGTATCCGGGCTGCCTTCTCCATTGTCCGTGCAATGAGTCGTCTTTATAAATTCCTTTTCTGTGGCAGTGAATGCGATGTTATAGAATTCATCGTTCAGCCACTTGCGCAAATCACAATCATGCCACGTAATATCCACGCAATCACGCCATGTAATATCCACGGACTTGCCGTGATACCGCTTGCAGTCCAAAATGTCCTCGCTCAAAATGAACAGCTCATTTCCTGAATTTTGCAGCACCCTCCACTTTATCGGTGTTAAATCAGTTCCATCCGCAGTCTGTGGATAAGTACCGAAAGTAATTATTTCTCCAGGTTTTGCATTTCGATTATATTCAACTATTTGCAAATTGTTATCCTCCCTCATAATATAAATTATCTTTGCTTCGCATTCTGCTCATAATCTCCCTGATAAATCTGATTTTATAACGCTAAATCTTATTATTAAACACTCTTCATTAATTCAATTTGGATTTCTCTTTCTTGGTACTTCAAGAAGTCCATTTAGGACTTTAGGCTCCCTCTTTGGTTACCCAAATTGCATTTCTCATTATAGCATACAACTAAAACTCTGGTACAATAGTGGAGGGTCTTCCTCTATCACCATAAACAAATATGCAAAACCTATACCTTAATGCAAATATCCTTAGTTCTGCTTAAAAGTTGTACCCCCTAAGCAAAATTCCCCCAAACCAATCAGTTTGAGGGAACATAAAACACACTTCTATATTCGCTTGAAAACCTTCTAAGCTTTTAGTTCATCATAAAAACTATCCCATAGACTTATTAAAGTCTTGCCTATATCCTCACTGTTTCCCCTAAAGATACTCTGCATCTCAACACCGCTGGAGGAGCTTATGAACATGTTTGCTATTTGTTCATCACTCATAGGGGAATTAATTTCGCCTTTTTCTCTTGCAGTGTAAATAATATTCTTCCAACTACTTAGTTGAACCTCTTTAGATTTTTGCAATCTTTCCTGAAAATCCGGAAAAAGCTTTATGGCATCAAAAATTAGAGAAATATAATTAAAACTTGGTACACTTTCCTCTTCATTTTGTTGCTTTAAATTTTCTGAATAATAATTAATATAATCAATGTAAAAATGATAAAGGGAGTCTTTACTAAATTGGTCATAGGGAACGTCTAAAACAGAAGAAACCACATCATTGACCAATTCGAGAAAAAGTTGCTCTTTACTTGTAAAATAGTGATAAAAAGCACCTTTGGACAGCCCTGTCTTTTCTACAATCTTTTTAAGAGTAACTTCTTTAAAACTCTTTTGTAGAAAAAGTTTAAAGGTAACATCCAAAATATGTTCTCTTGTATTTTTCACACTGTCCCACCTTTCCTCTGAATTTTTTCAATTTGGTAAGGGGCGTTATCTTAATCAACTAGCACTTGATGAATTTGTATGAGGTTACCACAAGTATCGTTAAATACAGCAATAATAGCTCCCACTGATTTTGTTGGCTTTATAGTAAACTCAACGCCCAGTTGTACCAACCTTTCATACTCCTTCTCGATATCCTCCACGGCAAAGGATGTTGCCGGTATGCCCTGAGCAAGAATGCCTTCTTGATATGTCTTAGCAACAGGGTTATCATTGGGTTCAAGAAGCAGCTGTGTACCTTCCGGTTCGTCAGGTGATGTAACTGTTATCCAATTTACTTCAGGTATATGTACTTTCTTCACAAAGCCCAATACCTCAGTGTAGAACTTAAGTGCTTTATTGGTGTCATCTACAAACACACTAGCTAATTCAATTTTCATATCATCATCCTCCTTAATATATTGGTATTCTTTTTAAATCTATTTAACAGAAAAGTAATTATTATGAAGCCTACTTTAAATACCGACCGTTTGGTATGTTCAAATAGTAACATTATGCTTTACTGTTGTCAAGGATATTATTTCTTATTTGAAATACATAATGACAGAAAAAAAGTGTGTCTACGGAAACATAAACACACTAATTATAACTATGTTACTTTTCTGAAACGTGCAACAAGGAGCACCTAAGTTCGTTGTTTGTGCAAAATTTAGACCCTGAGCGAGCCACGGAATCCCCTGGCGCCATAGTAAGATTCTGCACCATTATGATAATTGAAGTTTTATTATTTTGATTTGCTCAATTACCCATTTCCTGTATTAATTTCTTGAATGTATTATATGATGGTTTTGGTGAATAATCATCCCGCATTATACCATATTGATGGAATAAATCATCCTTGGAGCTATCTGCATCCCGAAGTCCAAAGAGTTCATAATGAGAAATATTAATCTCTTGACGCAAATTATAGATTGTTCTAATTACCTTTTCAAGAACCTCTGTTTGACGCTCATAGGATCTTTCTATATTTGCAACAGGGTTCTTTCCTGTAGGCCATCCGTTTTCTGTAACTCGTATTGGTACTGAAGCAGGTATACCTGCAGTAACAAGATCTTTTTCTCTTAAATTGCGGAGTGTACGTTCTACAGATGTAGTTATTTCTTTTAAATCCAGCGGTTTATCTTCAAATACATCCACATAAAAATTATGCCCAACAAAATCCACGGAATCAATAAATGTCTTATTTCCAACCTTAGCGAGGTTTTCCCAAAAATGCAGGACAGCTGCAGGACTTTCAGGCACAGAACCAAATCCAATCTTTATCGGCATATTATGCTCTTGGATTTCTTTTTTGGCTGCAATTACCCCTTCTACAAGGGCTTGCATTATATATGGCTTCGATCCTTCCATGAACGACAAATTGGGTTCGTTTGTAATTTGAAGAGAAGCTAAATGAGAGCCGTATCGGTCAATAACTTTTCGAATAAAACCAAGCCAATTATCAAGTTCTATGCCCAGTTCTTGATGCTCGGTCCAATCCCCGCATCCTATTGTCAAGTCTCCTAATAAACCAGCATCAAGATAGCGATCTGCATTTGATAACATTTTTGATTCCCATTCCTTCGTATAAATGAGATAGTTTCTTGGCAGCAGCTTCTTGGAATGGCCTCGAAGCTCTTGAAGTGCAAATTGGATTTTTTCGTAGTTATCCTCAGGTCCTACAGCTAAACCAAAAGGCGTACCTGCTGCACTTAGCGGGTAAATTCCAAACGTTAATCCTGATGAAATCATACAATCATCCTCCTTATTATAATTCCTAAGGAGAAGACAACATCTTCCCCATTATAGGATTTCCACATACCCTTCTGTTCCATGCACGCGAATCCGCTCTCCATCTTTTATCAGTTTAGTAGCATTTTCTACTCCCACAACTGCTGGTAAGCCATATTCACGTGCTATAACTGCTCCATGGGTCATCAGTCCACCAACTTCGGTGACTAGACCTTTTATGGATACAAACAATGGTGTCCAGCTAGGGTCAGTAAAGGAGGTGACTAATATATCTCCTTCCTCTAGATCAGCATCTTCCATGTTTAGGATGACACGTGCTCTTCCCTCTACAACTCCGGACGAAACTGGGAGACCTGCAATAGCGCCCGCTGGGAGATTTTCTCGTTTGTACTCACCGGAGAGTGTTTCACCATCAGAGGTTATAACACGTGGGGGAGTTAGTTTTTCATATAATTTATGCTCCTCTTTTCGAATGCTTACAATCTGGTAACCCAGTTTATTTGTACGTACCACTTCGCGAAGTTCTTCAAAAGTGAGATAGTATATATCTTCTTTTGCATGAATAACGCCCTCTTGTACAAGCTTTTCAGCTTCATTCATTAAAGCCTTCTTATAAACAAAATAGCGACTAACCATGCCGTATTTGGGATATTCACGATAACCAATGAAATTCCGTATTAGGTCGATCATTCCTTTTGTCTCTTTGGATTTTTGTTTACCATCAGGTAATTGCTTCAATCGATCTAATAAATCTTGTTCTTTTTTCAAAGCTTCCTGTAGCCCTTGATCAAATTTCCGTTTGCTTTCTTTAGGCTCAAAGTTTCTGATGTTACTTAGAATCATGGGAACAAGTGTAATTGGTTTTTCGCTGAAGCGGGTTCTAGTAATATCTATTTCTCCGCTGCATCGCATTCCGTATTTGTTAAGATAATCATAGATAGCGTCTTGGGTCTCCTGTCCACCATTAAACTTAACTATTTTCTCCAAAAAGTTATCATCTTTTACATGTTGTAAATAATCAATTACTTCTGGATAAGGACGAATCACATCTGCCACATCCAATAGCTCCAGACCCATTTCCGAAGTAATATTGTTTGGTACAGATTGAGAAAGGATGTCTGCTGGGTTTTTTTCACCTAACCACTTGTTCATTTTTTCATTGACCCAATATGAAGCATTTATAGCAGCCATGAATACAGCTGAACTTTGCGGGTCAAATAAAATCTTCTTTAACTCCTGAATATCTTCTAGAATAAAATCAATTAAATCTACCCCTGATTTTCCTTGGATTTTTTGTTTTAACTCCTCTATAGATGTTTGACTCTTTTTAATCAAATCAGAAACAATTGACGGGTCCAATTCCATTTGTATTTGAGAATCTACAGAGGACGCACTTTTACTGCTTTTACGGTCACTCTGTTCTTTTTCTTTATTTGGTAAACATTTTATGAAATCTCGCTCTATTATAGTGATGAGTGCGTCTTTCATGAGGGGATCGTGTTGTCCCATGTTATTTAATAACATTTTTCTGCTGTCTGGTGAAGCCAGCATTTCTGTGACATCAACAAACAACCTTCCACCAGCTTTAAACCTGTGTCCAAAAGATACTAACTCCATTAAAGACATTCCTAGTGGTTTCAAGGGGTCGGTCATCATTTGTTGATGGCCCACAGATAGATAAACGTGATTTTCCTCATCATAAACTTCTGGGATTGGGTATAAAGTAGTAATTGGTCGACTCTGAACAATATAAAATGTATCATGAGACAAACACCATTCCATGTCCTGAGGGCAGCCGAAATGTTCTTCGATCTTTCTACCAATGCGCTCAAGCTGCAAAATCTGCTCATCTGTCATCACTTGACAATTCTGCATCTCAGGCTCAATTTCTTGTTCTTTCGTACCACCATCTTTTAAGGCATAAATAGCCAACTTCTTGGTAGATATCTTTTTATCAATAACCTTGCCACTTAGCACTTTATAGTTATCAGCATTTACTAGGCCTGAGACCAAGGCCTCACCAAGTCCGAAGCTGGCATCAATGGATAACACCTTCCTATTAGAAGTTACAGGATCGGCAGTAAACAAAATTCCTGACACCTCTGGGAAGACCATCTTCTGAACAACCACAGATAGGTGGACTTTACGGTGATCGAAGCCATTTTGAAGGCGGTAAATTACCGCTCTCTCGGTAAATAGCGATGCCCAGCACTTGCTAATATGCTTTAGGATTGCCTCTCTTCCGATAATGTTCAAATACGTATCCTGCTGGCCAGCAAAGGAGGCCGTCGGTAAATCCTCTGCAGTTGCGCTGGAACGCACGGCATAGGCATCTTTTTCACCAAACTTTGTTAGATAATCGGCGATCTCTTCTGCTATATCCTTAGAAATAGATATTCTTTCGATGGCCATGCGAACTTTCTTGCTAACTTCACTAACTTTTTCCCTATCTTCTACTCTAAGATGCGATAATTCATCTAATAAACCGTTAAGTTCCTCATTATTCCCAGTTATCATTTTATATGCTTCTGTAGTTACACAAAAACCTTCTGGTACTAGAATTCCCTTAAGCCTAGATAGTTCCCCTAGGTTGGCGCCTTTACCCCCGACCATGGAAAGCTTTGTTTTGTCAATTTCCTGAAAGCTAAGCACATATGAATTCATACATATTCTCCTTCCTACTTTTAGTCGGAACCGGTCGTAGTTTAATCTACTCGCTCCCGCTCGCAAACTACTTGGGGCTGTCGCATTAAGAATAAATACTACAATATATTGTGCTAATT
>WASR01000238.1 GCA_009712615.1 Methanobacterium sp.
GAAGATGTAATTTTCAGGATTTTGACTCAGATCCTGGTGTGTTACTGTATTGTCCAAGTCGAGGTATTCCCTTTCCCATATTTTGTAGTCTGCCATGATCTGTTTTGGATCAAGTTCTGAACTGCACAGCCATTCGTTGTCAACACAACTGTACCTGTCATCACCCACAAGTCCCCATCCCTTTTGAGGTTTGTAAACCATCACATCCCCTATTTTTGGGTAACCCAAACCCTCAAAGAGGTTCAGGATATATGCTTGTTTTAGGCTTACAACAAGTTCACGACCTGTTTCCTGTGCTGCACTGTAAAATGTCACAAGCCTGTCAAGATCCCTGACTGGAAAATTTACAACAACCAAATCTTTAGTGTCTTCGAGCTGTTCAATAGCCTTAGATTCAATTTCAAACTCTGATAAACTCTCTGAATCCTTTATTCTGGTACCTTCTGTAATCAACGTTGTTGGTTGGGATTTTTTTGATTCTTTAACAAACTTTTTAGTCAGTTCAGGGTGTCTACCATGGAACCTAAGATCTCCAGTGTAAACAAATGCCTCATCATCGTTTGCTGCTATATATCCTGATGCACCGGGCAGGGAATGGTCAACTGGCGCGGATTTTATGCTGAAATCTCCTATTCTGAATGGTTTGTATGGTTCAACAATTCTAATATCCCTTTCAACAGCTGCATTTAACCGTTTGTAACCGTTTCCTTTTTTCTTTGGCCCCATATGGAATGTTTTTTTTAGTTTAAGATATTCTGAAAAGGAGGATGTACCTGTTTCTTCAAGGGCCTTGAGTATCAAATAGGATTCTTGACTCAAGAATATAGGTATGTCCTCTCGAAGATGATGAACATATGCCACATGATCAACGTGGGAATGGCTGATTAAAACACCGTCTACAGAAGGTTCAGGTTCATATTTTATTCCCACATGTTCAAGATAATCTTCACGATAAATTCCCTTGATGTACGGGATAAATTCAAGTTCCACAAAGTCTAAAATGCCGTTGGACTTACGTGGCTGTAAAAATTCTGATAGGTATTCGTTGGCCTTGGCAAAACCCATACCAAAATCAAAGAAAAAGGAAGATTCACTGTCTTTAACCAGTATCTTGTTCCCTCCAATTTCATTTACACCTCCGTAAAAGTCCATGTCTAACATTATTTTTCCTCCTTAGAAATTTCCATACACAAATCAAATCACAAATAATGTATATATCTATCATATACAGGTATATAATATTTGTTTAATTTTGCTCAGATCAGCGAATCTGACAAATATTTTTTTTACTCAAAGATTCACAAAAACGACCTAAAGGTCCTAAAACGTGGCCTATCCCTGAAAAATATCGAAATGGTGTTTCAGGTTTTTGGATATACATTCATATTATTTATATGGGAATGGCCTATATTAAATAAATAATTGGTAGGTGGTAAATTTGTTTAGAAGAAGCTGTTCTAAATTATTTTGAAACCGGTTCTTACTAATTTGATGCCACTGATGAATTTAAAATTAATTTTTGGCATAGAATATGGTTACCAAAACTAAAACAGTTCAATTTAAAGAAATAGCCACATATCTATCTGTTATTGTGGTACTTCTGGGGGTTCTATTTTTAGTAGGATGGATATTCAATATCCAACTATTTTTGAGTCCTGGTTCTGATTTTTCCACCATAAAATCAAATGTTGCAGTTGCGTTTGTTTTAATTGGTTTAGCTATATTCCTCATCCAAACTAAAGGATCCATTCCAAAATACAGGTTAATCGGAAAAATTCTGGCTTTTATAGCGTTTTTAATTGGTATATTAACTGTATCGGAGTATTTATTTGGTTTAAATCTAGGAATCGATCAACTCTTTTTCAAAGAAGTTGCAGGGGTTCTTAACACTTCATCACCCAACAGAATGGCTTTCAATGCATCAATTAACCTGATATTGGCGGGGTTAGCAGTTCTGGTCATGGATATTAAGATTGATCATTTCCAGGGATTATCACAGGTACTTGCATTTTTAGGGGGTTTAGTTTCCATCCTGGCATTACTAGGGTACTCATTCAACGCTTCAATACTCTACCACCTCCCACAGTTTACAGGAATTGCAATTTACGCAACCGTAACATTCATACTAA
This sequence comes from Methanobacterium sp., assembly GCA_009712615.1. Lineage (GTDB taxonomy): Archaea > Methanobacteriota > Methanobacteria > Methanobacteriales > Methanobacteriaceae > Methanobacterium_B. The sequence goes on from WASR01000238.1 coordinate 2,130, forward strand.
TATTTTCAGCCATACTCTTAGCTAATCCAGACAGGGGATTCATGAAACTGTTGGTCAGTGATACGATTGGAGGATACTTCGCAAGAAGGGTTCTGCCCTTGATAATTATTGTACCGTGGGTACTTGGATTTTTAACAAAATTAGGAATAAATTATGGGCTTTATGATTATTCATATGGCTATGCTCTCCTGATATTTTTCATAATTCTTTTTTTATCGGTCATATTAGGAATAACAAGTTATTCTATAAGAAATATTGAGAAAGAGAGAAATAAGGTCAATCATGATTTGAAACAATCAAAAATGGAACTGGAAAAGGCCAAGGAAGAACTCGAAGAAAAGGTTAAAGAAAGAACCATTGCACTTGAAACTTCCAATAAAGAGCTTGAGCACTTTGCCTATGTTACATCCCACGATCTAAGGGAACCGCTTCGTATGATAACCAGCTTTTTACAGTTATTAGAACGTAAGTACGACAGCGATCTCGATGATGATGCCCATGAGTATATAGGATTTGCTGTGGATGGTGCCAAACGCATGGATGAAATGATAAACGATCTTCTGGAATACTCCAGGGTCACAAGTGAAGAGAGAGTTTTCAAGAATTTAGACACCCAAAAAATACTAGATGAAGCCCTTCTAAATTTAAAGGTAACTGTGGATGAATCAGGGGCAATAATAACCCATGGAGATTTACCTGTTATCAGGGGAGATGAAAAACTCATGGTGCAACTCATTCAGAACTTGATTGGAAACGCCATAAAATACTGTGAAGCTGGCAAGATTCCGAAGATCCATGTAGCAGCAAAGAAAGAACATGATCATTACCTGTTTTCAGTTTCAGACAATGGAATTGGCATGGATTCTAAACATCTGACTAAAATTTTCACCATATTCCGTAGGTTGCATAGGAATGATGAGTACGATGGAACAGGAATTGGCCTGGCCATAACCCAAAAGATAGTTCAACAACACGGTGGAAATATCTGGGCAGAATCCACCCTTGGAGAAGGCAGCACATTTTACTTCACGGTACCAGTGTAGTAATTATAAGAATATTTTAGTAATTTTGGAAGATTAAAACTCGGTATTCTGCCTTATTATGATTATGGTGAGTAGATAAAAAATAAATTTTTTTAACACGAATTAATAAATATGGGATTACAGGGGGGTATGATGACATGGCAAAGATAGATCTAAAAAAAGAGAATAAAGAATTGTATTATCCTAAAAAAGGTCAGGTTAATTTTATTGATGTGCCTGAAATGAATTTCCTGATGTTGGATGGTGAGGGTGATCCCAACACTTCACAGGAGTATCAGGATGCCATGGAAACAATTTTTCCAGTTTCATACAAGGTCAAATTCATGAGTAAAAAGAAATTAGAAAGGGATTACGTTGTCATGCCCCTTGAAGGTTTATGGTGGGCTGATAACATGGAAGATTTCAGTGTAGATGACAAGGATGGATGGAAATGGACAGTGATGATTCGTCAACCAGATTTCATTGATATTGAAATGGTTAACACTGTTGTGGATGAAATTTTAATGAAGAAAGAACTCCCTTCCATTTCCAAGTTAAGGCTTGAAAAATTTAGTGAGGGAAAATCCGCACAGATACTTCATATCGGCCCATTCTCTGAAGAAGGACCTACAGTAGAAAAACTTCATGAATATATCGAAGCAAATGGATACAGTTTCGATGGAAGTATTGATGGAACTAAACACCACGAAATATATTTAAGTGACATCAGAAGATCCAAACCAGAAAACCTGAAAACAGTGATAAGACAACCTGTAATATAGATCTTCCTATTCTATTCCATTGAACACCAGAAAACAACTATAAATTTTTGATTAAGATGCGAGTGTATTTACCCAAGTTGTAATTCAATGAAACTGAACAGTGCAGTTGAACATTAAAATTTTTTTTACAACATCCGCTGTTTTTGGGAATAATCATAAAAAATGTATGTCTTTAGGGTCAATATATTAGTATGAAATCTTTTTTAAATGAAAAATTTCATACACACAGTTTCAAGTACAGGGACAGTATATCACTGTTAATAACCTTTTTTTCATTCTTTTTATTTCTAGCCATATTCATATTCATATCCTCCAATTTCTTGCCCCTAATGAACAATGATTTGTCCCTATTTGAGAAGGTAATTTCTGCAGTGTTGTTGTTATCATTTTTATACAGTGGACTGCACTGCGTGGGCTACATGGATCACATATTAAAATCTGTTATTCTCTACGATAATGATTTAATCGAAAATAACGAGGAATATGGGGGTGGAAATGCATTTGTGGCCATAGTAATTCCTACCCTAAATGAAGATCCAGACATGGTAGAAAAGACTGTGATAAATGCTAAATCTGTGGACTACAAGAACTATGAAATTTTCCTCATAGACAGCTCTACAGACAGGGATATCCGTGATAGAACAGAGGAAATGTCCAGAAAACTTAATATAAATTATTTCTACAGGGATACTTTAAGGGGTTACAAGGCTGGTTCCATCAATGATTCTGTAGATGATCTTCATGAGAAATTTGAGTATCTTTTAATTTTAGACTCTGATCACAGATTAGGAAGATCTGTACTCGGAGAGCTCATCCCGCTTTTGGAGGATGATCATGATCTGACTTTTATACAGACACCACAATACTTCAGGGCCCGTGAAAATGACAGACTTGGATTGGCATACTCCTTTCAACAGCATATCTTTTATAAACATATTTGCCGAGGATTGTGTGTAAACAAAACCGCATATATATGTGGAACCAATGTTATCATACGTTTAAACCATTTAAAAGAAGTTGGGGGTATGGATGAAACTTGTATAACGGAAGACATATCAACATCATTTAAATTGCACAGTAAAGGCTTTAAATCTCTTTACATTGATAAAGTTTATGCGGAGGGCCTGGCCCCTCCATCACTATCGGCATACTATGGTCAGCAACTCAGATGGGCTTACGGCACATTTCAAAACACTAAAAGAGTTATAAAAAGGTTTATTAAGAAACCTGGTACTCTTAAATCTTTACAATGGTGGGAGTACATTGTTTTAAACGGTACTTGGTACTTCATTGGCGTTGCAATATTTGTATGGCTGCTTTATCCTGCAGTTGTCCTCATTTTCAATCTCAAACCTTTGGTATTGGGGTCATTGAACATTCCTTTTTACATATTTTTAGTAATGATTGTAGCTCAAACACTTGCAAGCTATTTGGAAAGGGGATATCCGCTCAAGAAACTCCTGCTGTCCCAGGCACTATTTTTCAGTTTGTTCCCTGTTTATACCAAGGCGCTGATATATGGACTGATCAACAAGGAGTTAAAGTTCAATGTAACTCCTAAGGAAGGTGCTAAAAATCAGGTGCATGGAACTGATTTTATAGAGATTCTGCCCCAAATTGGGTTCATGATCATTCTAGCCATATCCATAATTGTGGGTATTGTTAAACTTAGAAATGGTGAAAACACTACAACATATCCTTCAATAATTTTATGGGCAAGTTACAGCCTGTTAATGCTCATGATATTCATATTCTACTTTTATTTAGAAGATAAAAACATTAATAACATGGATTTAGACATTTAAATTCTCGTTAGTTGGTTTTATGTTTGTTTTGATACATCTATTTGGTTATTTTTTTACAGTTCCATTCTACGTTATTCACGAACTGTGAATATAGGTATTTCAATCGAGAAAATTCATATATTGCATTATGAGAACTATTTTTGACTAAATGTGAAACTTTTTATAGTAGTATGTCCACTACATTATATGAGAAAGGGAAAATGAAAAAAAATATCTTGGAAAAATAGAATGAAAAAGATTTTCATACCAATGGAACATGATTAATTTCATCATCAGCCTACAAATAATGTTCCATTCAATGATTCAATCTTTTCAAGAACATCCAGATAGAATGCCTCCAGGACCTCTCACAAACTATCCTGGAGGCTAAGCAAGAATATGAAATAATAAAAACCTGTCATCGGTGAAAATGATGGATAAAAAGCTGATTCACATATCTGATCTTCATTTCGGAGAATATAAATTCGATGAAAAGCTTAAAAACAACCTTAAATTTCAGATTGAATACGAAAATCCCGATTTAATAGTGGTAGCAGGGGATATAACTGCTCTGGGATATCTAGAAGACTACAACTTGGCCAGAGAATTTCTCTATGAACTCAACGAAATAGCTGAAACCTATGTTGTACCTGGAAATCACGATTCATGCAACGTGGGTTTGATACACTTCAGAAAACTCATAGGGGAAAGAAGATTTGTTGCTACTGACAATAATGAAGATATCGTTTTAATTGGTCTTGATTCTTCAGAACCAGACATCCACGATGGAAAAATAGGATTTGACCAGATTGAATGGTTGAACGATGTATTGAACAAGATTCCAAGGGACAGATTCACAGCAGTAACATTTCACCATCATCTGCTTCCAATACCACAAACAGGCCGTGAAAGAAACATACTCCTGGATTCTGGGGATGTTTTAAAACTCCTGGTTAGTCACGGTGTTAATTTAGTTTTAAATGGACATAAACACGTTTCAAATGCCTGGAAAGTAGATGATATGGTTATATTAAATTCTGGCACAGCCACAACCAACAGGCTATACGGAGATAACTCACCATCCTACAACAAGGTTCTCATTGATGATGAAACAATAACAGCATACAAAATTAAAACAGAAACAGGTGAAGAAAAGTTGCTTGCACATTACCCCTACGAACAACAGATACACAACAGATCCAAAATTCCAACCATATTCTCATATTAATTTTCGACCACTTGATACAGAATCTTATTACC
>WASR01000058.1 GCA_009712615.1 Methanobacterium sp.
ATAGGACAGTAAAATTCTATTTACAGAAATTAACAATTAATTAAAAGATAGATTGAAATTAAACTAATTATTGTTCATTTAATAGTAAAATAATAAATATGGGGTTTACATTGTTTTTTGATTGTAGGATTCCTTGTTGCAAGAGCTGCTGATTGGGTTGGGGTCCTGGTTTTGGATCTCACCAAGCTTCTCGAAAACAGCTTTAACATCCACTTTGGTGTTGATGCAACCATCATTTAACAGAGGTACGCCTTGACATGAAAATTTTGACAACTTCATCATTGACAGGTTCAAATCCTGATAACAAGCCACTCCTAAAACAGCCTTGAAATCATTTCTTTCCAATATTTTCTTTAAAAAAGTTGATCCTGGAATGATAAAGACTTTAAAACCTTTATTTTCTGCTTTGGTTTTTATGACTCCTATCACGCATCTGTTACAGTTGTTACAAACTAATCCTGATGCTTCTAATTTCGCTTCACATTCTATAGATCTGAGACAGTGTGGAAGAACAACTATGGTGTCTTTTGGTTCTATATGTTTGTAAACCTTTTCATTAACCTTGTTTCTGACTTCTACCCCTATCTGGTCGACTATCTTTCCATCCACACCAACGTTTTCAGAGAACTTCTTAAAGATTCCGTAGAACATATCGACTGTAAATAGTAAGAGCCTGGGAAAAACCAGTTTATCTTCTTTGAGAAGAAGTTTTCCAAGTATTAGGGTAACAGAAAGAAGTGTCAAAAGCACGATGGCCAGAACGAACACTATCTGCCCAAATATTTGATAAAATTCCATAAATGCCATATACTAAATAAGTTGCACCTACTATATTAAGGTGATTATGCAGGTGTAAAAAACTAAAAATCTAACTATTAATGCTCCTTTTTCACGTATGAAGTATTATTGATCCATTTTTTCAATCCTAAACTGTTCAAAATGTCCTTCAATTTCGACTCCAGATTCAACTGCATCTATATCCAGACCAGAAAGTTCGGAGCAAGCGCACAATATATCTTGTTCAGGATGGGTACCTGCTTGTACATCACAGTCCAGCTTAATATGATCCCCACATGCAACAACCATCTTCAACCTTTTTGAGGTGGGATGGTTTTCAGGAAGTACAACAATGGGTGATGAAAATTCTTTCAGCAGGTACATCATGGCAAGTATGCCTTGTTCTGTTTTTTTTCCACCTTCAAATGCAGATACTGCAATAAGATCATCCTTTCCTAAAAAAACAACGATCTCTTCCTTCTCAGGAGTTCCAATAAATATCTGCATATCCTTTCCTGTCTTGACCAGCCCAAGCTTTCCAGAAGATCCTGTTAAAAATAATACTTGATCTGGATTTAATTCGATTCTTCTACGTTCTCGGACTGACATGAAGGACAAACTACTCTTTTTCCTATACCTTGAAATTCGTTTCCACAGTCTAAACATCTGTAACGTTTTGTTTTGAGCTTTTTCATTTTAAGATCGGCCATTGGGCCTCCAACAGTGCACATATAATCACCAATTGAACTATGTTTCGGGAGATATTTAATTTTTGTCATTGAGAAAATCATAATCCAACATGGGAAAACAAAAGTTCTTAGACCATTACTACATCTATTTATTCTTTAGATTTCATATAAAAAACTTAGAATAACAAGTTTTTAAGAATCAGGGAATTTACTGTTAAACTATGGTGAGACTATTGAAAAACATTATTTTTCCATTTTCAGCAATTGTAGGCCAAAACGATGTTAAAAAAGCCCTAATATTGAACGCTGTCAATCCAAATATTGGTGGAGTTTTAATAAAGGGGGACAAGGGAACCGGAAAAACAACTGCTGTGAGAGCACTGGCAGATCTCCTACCTCCGATTCAAGTAGTAAAGGGATGTCCCTTCAACTGTGATCCAAATGATACTGATGCATTATGTGATTCATGCAAATCAGCTGATTTTGAGGTAGAAACAAAATCAATGAGGGTAGTTGAACTTCCACTGGGTTCTACAGAAGACCGGGTTGTTGGATCCATAAACATAGAAAAGGCTCTTAAAGAAGGATTAAAAGCTTTAGAACCTGGAATTCTTGCAGAAGCTAATAGAAATATTCTTTACGTCGACGAAATCAATCTACTAGATGATAACCTTGTAGATGTTCTTTTAGACGCAGCAGCTTATGGTGTGAATCTTGTGGAACGTGAAGGCATCTCAGTAGCGCACCCATCCAAGTTCATGCTGGTGGGTACAATGAACCCCCAGGAGGGTGAACTTCGACCCCAACTTTCAGATAGAATCGGGCTTCACATATCTGTACACACCATCATGGATCTTGATGAACGAGTAAAGATAATGAAGAGGCGGGAAGATTTTGAAAGGGACCCCACAGCATTTAAACAAGAATTTGAACCCAAACAAAAGGAAATTCTCGATAGAATAATTAAAGCAAGAGAACTTCTAGAAAAAGTCAATATTTCAAGGGGGCTCATGGAGATAATAGCATATCTTTGCATGGAAATGGGGGTGGATGGTCACAGGGCAGATATTGCAATTTTAAGGACTTCAAAGGCCATCGCTGCATACAATGAAATGGTTGATGTAGATCTGAATCATGTTGAAGAAGCAGCACTTCTGGTACTGGGTGAGAGATTCCATAACACTACTCAAAATAAAAACCAGATATCTCAAATGGTTCAGAGGGCCATGGATGATCTCACAAAAAGGAACTCAGAAAAGGAAAACTCTGATAAACCAGAACATGCAGAAGAAAAACCCAATCAAGATGGAGACAATGAAACCTCAAATGGAGAGTCAACTGGAGATGATGGATCTTCAAATTCCAGTGAACCCCAAGGGAATCAAGAATTGGAAGATGAAGCCCAAGAAAATTCTGGAGAGGAACCCCAAACAATGGAATCAAAACAGCCTGAAGTTCAAAATGCTGCTGAAGAGTTTGATGATTCCGGGGATAGGGATACAGGTAAAAAACTCAGATCTTCAGATGATGAGGATGAAACAGAATCATGTGATGAGGGGCTTGATATAAAAAAATTGCTGAAGATCAAGGGAAAATCTAAGAAGAAACTCTATGGAAAAAGAGTTGACTCTACCACATCCAAGGGTAAATATGTCAAAAGCAAGTTTCCAAAGGAAATGAACAAGGACATAGCAATTGACGCCACATTAAGGGCTGCTGCACTTAGTTCAGAAGGAAAGATAACTGTCAAAACTGAAGATCTGCGTCAAAAAGTTCGTAAACATGGTGCAAAAGCTTCCATTGCAGTTGTTGTAGATATAAGTGGATCCATGTACTCTGAAAAAAAAGCAGTAAGGGTTAAGGACATACTAAACAACGTCATAGAAGATGCAGCTAGAAATGGTGATAAGGTCAGTGTTGTTGGATTTAAGGGTAAAGATGCTTTGATTATCATACCAACCACACGAAGGGCAGTATCATTTAAGGAACAAATCGATAATCTTAAAATAGGTGGAACAACACCATTAGCTTCTGGAATGAAACGGGGATTTGAAATTCTTAAGAAGGAAAAGTTCAGGGATGAATATGTTCCAATGATGTTGATACTGACCGATGGAATGCCCAACGTAAAACTAAACAAAAGTCCAGTGGAGGATGCCATTGATCTTGCAGTAAGCCTCAAGGAAAATGAGATCCATACTATTATTATTAATTTTGAACAGGCAGTAAAGTACGGAAGGGACATGAACATGGAACTTGCTGTGGCCTCTGGAGGAAGGTACTACGATCTCGAACAACTAAAATCTCCTGGCTGTGCAGTTTCAATGATCCTGGATAACGAGAGAAAAGATCTTTAAGATATGGGGGAATTTTTAATGTCTAAACTAAACATAGGTAAAAATGTTTTTTCACAACCAATGCCATTAGCTCTTCTTGGCACGCACAATGAAGGAAAACCTAATTTTATGGCTTTAGGATGGTTCACAAGGGTTAATAATAATCCTCCACTATTTGCTGTGGCAGTTAACAAAGCCCATCAAACTAATGTGTCAATAAGAACTAACAAAACATTCACCATAAACTTTCCCACAGAAGATATGATAATCGAAACAGATTACTGTGGAATAGTTTCTGCAAAGAGGATGGATAAATCCAAAATATTCGATGTATTCTATGGTGAACTTGAAAATGCACCCCTTATAACTAAATGTCCATTGTCAATTGAATGTAAACTCCATGATATTATGGAGTTCCCAACAAACGATCTTTTCATTGGTGAAGTGGTTGCTGCTTACTCTGACGAGAAATATTTAACAGATAACATTCCCGATTTAAAGAAGATCAACCCAGTTGTTTTTACGATGCCCAACAATAACTACTTCAAAATTGGTGAAAAGGTGGGAGATGCATGGTCAGATGGCAGGAAATTTGAAGTGGATCAATGATCTTTTTATAGTGTGAAGATCAAGGTAAGATGTAAACAATGAAAGTATCGGTGTATCATGCAGAACAGTGTGACCCTAAAAAATGTACCACTGTAAAGCTTCAAAGACAGGGTAAAGTTAAAGTTGTGACTAAACTTACCATGTTGCCAAAGGGAGCAATAGTACTGGATCCATTTTCTGTAAAATCAGTTTCATACGAAGACAGAGAAATCGTTGAAAAAAATGGTATTGTAGGCCTTGACTGTTCTTGGAACAGGATTCAAAAATCCAGCATAATGTTCAAGGGCAAAAAATATCATAGATCTCTTCCTTTCCTTGTTGCAGCAAATCCCACCAATTATGGAAAACCATGCAAACTCTCAACTGCAGAGGCTATTGCAGCAACTTTTTATATAGTGGGACTTAAAGATAATGCTGTTGAAATAATGTCCCAATTCAAATGGGGACCTCATTTTCTCAAGCTCAACCATGAGTTATTAGAGGAATATTCAAGCGCTAAAACAAGTGCTGAAGTTGTAAAGATTCAAAATAGATTTATAGGAGGCTAAAAATGGCTAGATTTGAAGAAGCAGAGAACAGGCTGTTTAAGATTAAAATTTGCCTTAAATGTAACGCAAGAAACCCACCAACGGCAAAAACCTGCAGGAAATGCGGTTACAAAGGTTTAAGATACAAAGCAAAAGAAGCAAGAGGCTAAATTTGCACATACAGATTTAACTAAGGGTTTATAACCCTAATGTTAAATTATATGTCCTAAATGATTAATTGATGTTTTAATATTGATTTTAATATTTTTCTATGATTATTTTAATAGAGTGATTAGATGAACGTTGAAAATTACATCAGAGAAACTCTAAAGGATCACAAGTTACACCTAACCCTTCTTGATCCCGAGGAACAAACGCCTGAAGAAGCAGTTTCCATTGCGATAAATGCTGTTTCTGGAGGAACAGATGGTATAATGTTAGGTGGTTCGACAACTAATTCTACAGAGCTTGATGCAACAGCTAAAGCACTTAAAGAAAATGTCGATGTTCCGATCATACTGTTTCCAGGCAACATAACGGGTGTTAGTAAATATGCTGATGCTATATTTTTTATGAGTCTGCTGAACTCCTGTAATCCTTACTGGATAACTGGAGCTCAAGCGTTAGGCGCTCCAACAATTAAAAAACTGGACATTGAAACCATATCCATGGGATATCTGGTTGTGGAACCTGGTGGAACCGTTGCATGGGTTGGGGATGCCAAGGTCATCCCAAGGAAAAAACCTGACCTTGCTGCAGCATATGCTATGGCTGCAGACTTCCTGGGTATGAAACTCCTCTACCTTGAAGCAGGATCAGGGGCTGATGAGCATATTCCAAAGGAAATGATACAGCTCGTTAAAAAGACCACAAATTCCATCGTTATAGTTGGTGGTGGAATAAGAACAGCTCAAGACGCTGCTGAGGTAGCAGCTGCGGGTGCAGATCTGGTGGTTACAGGTACAGTTGTTGAAAACAGTTCCAACATCAAAGATAAGATTCAGGAACTGGTTGATGGTATAAGATCAGCTGAATAACTGAAATTCTAAACTTTTTTTATTTTCAAAATTTTTTTATAATTCTCATTTTTCTTTATTCATTTTTCAAACTCATATTCACGCCGTTATAAAGCAAATAATATATTTCTGAACACACAATATCTTTTTAAGAGGTGAATATCATGAGTAGTTGTGATGTGAACGGTTATGAGGAATTATCAAATAAGATAAAGACCAAACTTGGACTTGAAAAATCTCCAGTTGCAATTAAACTTGTTTTAAGGGAAGAAGACATTCCTGAAGGCATTTCCAAAATAGACTCCAAATTAAGGCACTGTGAAATGGTACAGAAAGCTGCCCAGGGAGAAACATTCTACGCAACTGTTGAGGAACAAACTTGTAAAGGAGGGGCCGGTGCCATAGGGCTCATGGAACCGCCTGAAAAGGTTAAAACAGGGGAAATGTATTACTCTTTGGATAGGTTTTCAAGCCTTGGGGCAGCCAAAAGAACAGTTGATGCCATTCCTAAGATAGATCCGATTATGAAAGCCATAATCTACGCACCACTTGAAACAGCACCATACGATCCAGATGTGGTGGTTATAATAGGAAACTCAAAACAGGCAATGCAGTTGGCACAGGCAATGGTATTTACGCTCGGAGGAAGGATCGAGGCAGACTTTGCTGGAATTCAATCCATCTGCGGAGATGCAGTTGCAGGACCTTACACAACCAAAAAGCCAAACTTCACACTGGGATGCAGCGGTTCAAGGAAATATGCCGGCATAAAAACAGATGATGTAATAGTTGGGATGAACGGTGAAAATATTGGCTGTGTTGTAAACGCCCTCGAAGCACTCTAACACCTAAATTTAATTTTTTTAATTTCTATTTTAATTTTGTTTTCATTTATTTATTTAATAAAATTTGTCTAAGATGAAGTTCATTAGTTCATCGATAGCTATTAAAAATTGGTAATTTAGAATACTGTAATTTAAACAGCTAAATGGTTGTATTGTTGGTTTAATAG
>WASR01000182.1 GCA_009712615.1 Methanobacterium sp.
GTCCTGGTTTTTGGAATGAGTTCTTATTCAACTATAAAAAAAAGAATTAGACAATAAATAGAACATTATTTCAATTATATCTATGTACTATCGGGATTATTAAACCGGAGGAAATTAAATGCGAAGCTTTGAAAGATTAAGTTCCCTTAAAGACTATATTCCACTTAAAAGAAGTGAGTCTGGAGGAAAAAATGTTGGTCTGTTAGTTGATGGTCCTAATATGCTAAGAAAGGAATTCAGCCTCAATCTAGATATTGTTAGGGATATTATAGCAGAATATGGAAACATGAGGGTTGGAAAAGTATTGTTAAACCAATATGCATCCGATAAATTAATTGAAGCCATTGTAAACCAAGGCTATACACCAATTGTAGTTGCAGGAGATACTGATGTATATATGGCAGTTGAAGCCATGGAACTTATTTATAATCCTAATATTGATATTATAGCTCTCATGACCAGGGACGCTGATTTTTTACCCATAATAAATAAGGCCAAAGAAAATGGAAAGGAAACACTTGTTATTGGTGCAGAGCCAGGTTTCAGCGCAGCACTACAAAATTCAGCAGACAGTGCAATAGTGTTAAAATCAGATAACAATCACGACTAACTGATAAAAATGCTTACAAATTCAATTATTGACGAAGTAAACAGACGAGAAGCCGCCCTAAGGATCATTAAATCCATACTTCAAACGAAGGGAAGAAGGGGATTTTATGATCTCACAGGTCTGGCAGGCGGATTTCCAATTCTTTCCGAAGATAAAGCCCTATTAGAAACTTATGCAGGACCTGCTGTTTTTGATGATGCTGTTCAAACTGTGGGAAAAATTCACTTGGGTGGAGATAAGGTACTGGCCTTAAACAGAACTAGTTCAGGAATTTTGGCATCGGTACTTGCCCTAGTTAAACCTGGAGATGAAGTGGCACATTACCTTCCAAAGTCACCGGCACATCCTTCCATTCCTCGAAGTGCTGAACTTGTAGGTGCAAGTTACATTGAGTTTGATGATATTGAAGAATTCAAGGTTGAGGACAACACTGCCCTTGTTTTCATCACAGGTTCGACCATGGATCATGAGATCATCACCAAGGAAGACTTCATGAGGGTGATTGAAATTTGTAAGGCGAAAAACATTCCTGTGGCGGTTGATGATGCATCAGGAGCCAGACTTCGAACCATCGTATACAGACAACCAAGAGCAATAGATATGGGTGCAGATATAGCTATAACCAGCACTGATAAGCTTATGGATGGTCCTAGAGGAGGTTTAATGTCTGGAAATGAGGAAATTATGAAATTGGTTAAATCCAAAGCACATCAATTTGGATTAGAAGCACAAGCACCATTGGTGGCTGCAATGGTAAGGGCACTGGAAAATTTGAGTCCAGAAAAAATATTAATGGCCTTTTCAACCAAACATGAACTGAAAGAAGCCCTAAAAAACCAGTTTTCAATGGTCAAAGAAACACCCACTGGGATAATGCTCACACCAGAAGCAATTGAATTTGAGATAAAAGAGACCGAGACAGAAACTGATCTAGATTCTGATGATCTAGCGTACCTCTTTGCCATGATACTCCTGAGGGATCACGGTATAATCACAATTCCCGCGGTGGGAATGCCGGGTGCATCTGCAGCAATCAGGATAGATCTAGCTGCAACTGATGCAGAACGCATTGGTTCAAAGGAAATAGCTGAAGCATTCCAAAAAACATTTACTAAACTGCAATCTGTGGCAAATAACGAAGAAGAATCTAGAAAAATTCTCTACAGTTAAATCAGAGTAATGCCACTCATCTTAGTTGGATTAGAACATGATTACATTAAAATCAAATAATTAAAATTATTTATATGGAAATGAAATAATGATAGAAATTGACGGATCCTGTGGAGAAGGTGGTGGTGCTGTATTAAGGATAGCAACAGGCCTATCTGCATTAACGTCAAAACCCGTTAAAATATTTAACATACGCTCAAAAAGACCCAAACCAGGACTCATGCCACAACATTTAAATTCTGTAAAGGCTGTTTCACAGCTCTCAGATGCAAAATTAGATGGTCTTGAAATTGGGTCAACGGAACTATCATTTCAACCTAGAACTCTGAAGCCAGGTAACTATGAGATCGATATTAAAACAGCAGGGAGTATTAGCTTGATACTTCAAGCCTTCATGATACCTGCAGCATTTACAGGCGGACCTGTTAAGATTACCATAAAGGGCGGAACAGACTTGAGATGGTCACCAAGCATAGATTACCTGGAAAATGTAACACTCCCTATCTTGAATTTCATGGGTTACAAAGCAGAAACTAAAGTCATGAGGAGGGGTCACTACCCCAAGGGCGGAGGAATGTTAGAGGTCAAAATTGATCCAACAAGATCATTAAAACCAATAAATGCGGTTGAATCAAATTTTAAATCCATAAAGGGTATTTCTCATGCTGTTAATCTGCCGGAACATGTAGCAATAAGACAGGCCAGATCTGCAGAGGTCCTGATCAAAAATGCAGGTTTTGATATCGACATTGAAATTGAACACAGTGACAGTTCATTTGGATCAGGATCTGGGATAGTACTTTGGACAGATGGAACCATACCCTTGGCTGGAAGTTCAATCGGTGAGAGGGGCAAAAAAGCAGAGCAAGTTGGACATGATGCTGCCCAGGATTTACTTGATCAACTGAATGGAAATTCAGCTTTAGATAGTCACATGGGGGATCAAATAATCCCATATCTTTTCATAGCGGGAAATTCCTCAATAACAACTTCTAACCTCACACAACACACATTAACAAATATAGATGTGGCAGGCAAGTTCATAAATAGAGATGTTTTGATTGAGGGAGAGTTGGGAAAACCTGCCTTCATAGCTGTTAAATAATTTTAGCTCACTTCAACGTTGAAGTAGCCAGTTCTATCAAAAATTTGAGATGCATTTTCAGATTCAATATCTATCATAAATGTGTGGTCATCGAGCATTGCAGGTATTCCAACAACGATTCCCGATCTGTCAGACCTTACTTTTAACGGTGGTGTCACACTGTTATTTGAGGGCATTATGTAACTGGCTTTTCCATTTTGTACCTGGAAATCTATTCTTGAGATTCCATACTCACCAAATCCTCTTAAATGAAACTGGTAAATACCATTTTTTGAAATTCCGCCGGTTGTTTTTACTGATATCCATAATGTGCTGTTGTCAATTTCAAATCCAACATCCCCAATATCATAGCTACTTTGACTGTCCAGTACAGAGTAGATTTGATTATCTCCCTGGTTTAGAAGGTCACCTGCAGGATCATGAAACACTGTCATTGGAAAACCATGGGAATTGTTGTAATCATTGCTTGTATTTTGTCTCGTGACGTTTTTGATGGGGTCAACTGCAAAGAGTTCATTCGATTTGATGAAGGATTTTAAGAAAACAGGATCCTTCTCCATCTGGCTTTGATAACAGTTAACAGCATCAAACTTGTATTGCTCAAGGGAATTGTTTAAGGGAAATATTAACCAATTGGTCTGGTTTGCCAGGTATGCCGGTGGAAGTAGTTTACTTTGTGGGAAGTAGGATCTTGGAAACGGCCACAGTGTTTCATCATCATGAACCAAGTAACTGTACATTTTTGTCTGATAATTCATATCGTTCACAGCGTAGTCCACAAAGGAACCTGTACCCCAATGATCTGTGTTGTCATCATCTAAAGCAGGGTAAATAATAATGGTTGGATCGTAATCTGCAATCATTGTTTCTACGTTACTTTCCAATGATTCTCCACAGTAACTGGAATTTGGATCAAATGCGAATGAGTTGTGATGGGAACCATCAAAATAGTAATGATTTGGATCCAAATTTTCATTAAAAACACGACTCACTGTCTGGGGATAATCTAAAAAGGTAACATTATTACTTGAAAGTCCGAGTTTTGCAGTTGCATTTAAAGTTTCAGAATGTCTAACAATGCCCGATTTTCCCTTTCCACCGTTGGTCACAACAACAACATGGACCGGCACATTATGCTCAACACAGTACCTTATCAAACCTGCACTGCTTAAGGATTCATCATCGGGGTGTGGAGCAAAAATAAGAACTCTATCTGAACTATTTATTTGAGGATATTTAGGATAATTATTCACTTGATTGTTGAAACTGTAAGAAGCAGCAGCAAAACTGAAAAGAAGAATCAAAGTCAGGAAAAAAGTTAGTTTTGCTTTGTTATCCATACCAAGATCTCCAAATTAAATGGCAATTTTTAAAAAAATTATCTGTGTAGTTTTTTTGATAAGTTGGATCATCTTGCACAACAAGAAAAAAATTAATGTTTATTTGTTTAGGTGTAAACATTCACCAGATATCATCTTCCTTAGACTGCCATCTTCCATTTCAAGTATGAGTATTCCTTCTTTATTAATACCTACAGCGTAGCCTTGAACTCTTTTACCCCTTGTTCTAACCTCCACACTGGTTCCTATTGTTGAAGACATTGCACGCCATTCATTGAGGATCTCTGGAAATTTATCATCTTTAAAGTCGTTGTAGATGTTTTCAAAGTTAAGCAGGAACTTTTGAACCAGGAGTGCACCGTTAATTTCGGTGTCCAATTCATTTTTAAGTGAAGTTGCACCTTTTTGTAGGTCTGATGGAAGCATTGGAACATCCACATTCATATCTATGCCGATACCCACCACTAAGTAGTTCACCTTGTCCATGGTGGCGTTTACTTCTGTTAAAATACCACATACCTTTTTTTTACCGATTAATATGTCGTTTGGCCATTTTATTCCAACATCAATGTTCAATTCTTCCTTAATTGTTTTGGCCACCACAACTCCTGTCACAAGGGTTAACTGGGATGCTCTGTGGGGAGGTATTTCTGGCCTGAGTATGATACTCATCCAGATACCTCCCGGTGGTGATATCCATGTTTTACCTCGCCTTCCCTTTCCCTTGTTTTGAATTTCAGCAACTACAACTGAACCTTCCTCTGCACCATCCTCTGCAAGGTACTTGGCAACTTCGTTGGTTGAATCAACCTCGTTGAAGTAGTGAATATCATGACCAATAACATTGGTTTTCAAGCCGCGTTTAATTTCATAGGGTAGAAGAAGATTTGGAGTTTTGATGAGTCTGTATCCTAGTTTTGAATGGTTTATGATGTATCCTTCATCTTCGAGATTCAGGAATTCATTTTCAATTACCTCTTGACTTTTTCCTGTTTCATTCACAAAATGTTCCAGAGGTACGTACTCATCCTTCTTTTCATAAAGAGTTTTTAATATTTTTCTTTTGGTCATATAAAATGCCCCTACACGAAATTTTTCATTATTCTTCGTTCTTTTTTATTGATTCGGACATATAATTTGAAACTGCAGCTGAAACTGCTGCAACCTTCCTTGAAGGTAAAAATGTTGATTTAAGACGAGCTTCCATTTCTTTATCTTTTTCAATAACCTTCTCCATATTCTCGATGATTTCATTTTTGTATTGATCAACGAAATGTGTATGTAAACTGGCTTCCCTGAAATGCTGGTTAGCCATCATGGATTTATGGAAAGGAATGGTAGTCTTAACCCCCAAAATAATGTACTCCGAAAGAGCTCGTTGCATTCTTGCAATAGCTTCTTTACGTGTTCTTCCCCACACGATCAATTTAGATATCATTGAATCATAGTATGGTGGTATTGTGTAGTTGTTGTAAACACCACTATCTACCCTTACACCGTTTCCTCCAGGTGATCTATAACCTGTGATCTTACCAGGGTTAGGTGCAAAGTCATTCAATGGATCTTCAGCATTTATACGACATTCAATGGCATGTCCTCTTACAGATATCTCGTTTTGTTTACAGCATAACTCCCTTCCTGCTGCAATTTTTAACTGTTCCTTCACCAGATCAACACCAGTAACTGCTTCGGTTATTGGATGCTCAACTTGTATTCTTGTGTTCATTTCGAGGAAATAGAATTCTCCATTTGAATAGATAAATTCAACAGTTCCTGCGTTGGTGTACCCAATTGATGAAGCTGCTTTGATTGCAGCTTCTCCCATTTCTGCACGGAGTTCATCTGTCATGATTGGTGAAGGGGATTCTTCTATGAGTTTTTGGTGTCTTCTTTGAATGTAACATTCTCTGTCTGCAACATGGATGGTGTTTCCATGTTCATCTGCGAGTATCTGGAATTCTATGTGTCTAGGTTCCTCAATGTACTTCTCGACAAAAACTGTGGAATCTCCAAAGTTTATTTCTGCAACGGATTGTGTGGATTCAATGGCACGAACCAGTTCATCCTCTTCAAACACGGTTCTCATTCCTATTCCACCACCACCGGCAGATGCTTTAATTATAACGGGATAACCAATATTTTCAGCCATTCTGGCAGCTTCGTCTACATTATCAATAGCCCTACTTCCACCAGGCACCACAGGAACTCCTGCACGTTTCATGAGTTTTTTTGATGTAATTTTACTACCCATTTCCTCTATAACTCTTCCACTGGGGCCCACTAATTTGATGTCGTGTTTTTCACACTCTTCTCCCAATAATGAATTTTCTGCCAGAAATCCGTAACCTGGATGGATGGCTTCTGCTCCTGATTTTATTGCAACATCTATTATCTTGTCAATATTTAGGTAGCTTTTAGCTGGCGAAGGTTCGCCAATATTGTAGGCTTCGTCGGCATATTTTGCAAAAAGAGAATTTTTATCTGCATCTGAATAAATTGCAACACTATCTATCTCCATTTCTCGACAGGCCCTCATTACTCTGATTGCAATTTCTCCACGGTTGGCTATTAACACCTTTTTAAACATAATATCTTTTCCTGAGCATTCAATTAATATATTACAAGTTTTAAGCTTTATAATCTTTTTTTACCACTAATTATATACTCTTATTTATATTAATTAACTAATAAAT
>WASR01000205.1:0-3948 GCA_009712615.1 Methanobacterium sp.
GATTATCAGTTCTTCTCCATCAATTTCGTGGGGAATTCCCAGAACTTCTAAAATTCTTTTTTCTGGAGAAATTGGAATTTTTAATCCTTCAGAACCTTCTTCATAGACCCTTTCTGAAACTGTTGTAAGATCAGCATCATCACTGGTTTTCAGTTCCCTGTTTAAGAAATGGATCAGTTCATTGATATCCTGTGTTGTTACATCATGATAGCAGAAGGTATAATCTGGATGCAGTGGAACATCATATTTCTCTGAAATTTCAAACGCAGTTTTTGCATCGATTTTTTCAGTTTCCAGAGACTGTATATCCAGTTCAGATTCTTGGTAGCTTTCAGATTTTTGAATGGTTTGAACCCACCATTCATTGCACCATCCTGCTGGAAGCATTATATGGTTGTTTCTCAAAAATTCACCGAATGGAACAAGCATGTCTCCTAAAAATATTATTTCTTCGACTTGATACTTAATTTTCTTTGCTTGTTGTTCAGATTCTACTTTAACAACACTTCCATCCTATAATTTGACTATAGGTCCTTCAATGCTGTCACATGGAACCACACAATTTCCTTTACCAGGCCTTTCAATTTTCATCTGGGTTCCAACTGCCAAAAACTCTACAATTTCCATTGTCGATGGGTGTATGCCCATGGCTGCAAGGCCTGCATTCCTGGATCTTCCATACCTTAATCTGAAACCACCCTTAGCTTGAGGATATGCCATTACAGGCCTTCCACCTATGATATCACGCATGTATTTATCGTCCACCTTGGGTGCAGCATCAGCATCATCACCCTTAGGATCTGGAGCCTTTGAAAATTCTCCAAGCCAATCCCATCCATCTATCTTGAGTTTTTTAGCATATTTCATGACTTTGGGAGCCTTCTGTATAACTCCCTCTGCAATAGCAAGTAGAGCACCTCCCCTGATGTTGTTGGTTTCAACACGTTCCAGGTCCCTGTGAGACACTTCTATTTTGTCTGTTGGCTCTCCAGTAACTTCTACAGGTATGTTTTTAACCGCTTTCCTAACTTCGTCTGGTTTTGGAGAGTACTGAAGGTTGGTGACTTCAGATTCGTAAAGTTCAACCTCTTCCACATATCTCTCAATCTCAGTATCTACTGGTTTGTAATTATCCAAACCGAGTGAAATTCTAATATAATCTCCTATTAAAACTGCTAGTGCTGCAGCTGTACCTCCAGCACTCCTAATTGGCCCTGCAAAATAAACAGCAAGATAAAATCCACTGTCAAAGTTTCTCTTGATCTTGAGTTTTGCTATTCCCTCCAGTGGAGCTGCAACCACACCTTCAGTTAGGATAGCCAAAGCTGTTCTTATGGCCTGATCAGATTTTTGTTCCCTGACTTCGAGAGTATCATCCCTTCCCTCAACCTCAGTATCTGTTACAATTTCACGGGCAATCTGGAAGGCCACTTCTTCACGAGACATGTCCTTTTCAAGTTCTTTTATTCTTGCAGCAACACCTTTAGGCCCTACCAATCCTTCAACACGCTCTGCAAGGTCCTTTGCTAACGGAATTTCAGGTTCAAGTTCAATATCATGTCCCTTAGACCTGGCATTTTTAGCAATTTCATATAATTTAAGTGTTTCTTCCTCTAAAACCTCAAAATATCCCATGTTGCTCCCTTTTCCTATTATGTATGCAAATTTCTAATTTAAATGTTAAAATAACTCCATAAATTTGTTTAGTAACTTTGTAATCCCATTATTTTTATGTATAATCCCACATTTAAAGTTTGGGAAATCAACCAAATACAGAAAAAACCTCAAATACAGACATAACACCCAAATAAATATGAAATAATCCCCCATTAACCAATACAAGAATTATATACCCTATTTCCAGCTAAGAATTTGGGATCCAAATGATCATATTTCATCAACAATAGCATCTAAACAGGATAAAAAATTTCAGTTTTAGCTGCATTTTCTATGTGTTCAGTGCACATAAATACAGGAATAATCCTTGGTACAATTCCATTCAAAATTCATGTTCATTTCAAAGAACTATTAAAAACATTTCTGCATATATTAAGCCATAATCTGGAGGATTTACATGGTTAGCTAGTCTCTAATTTTATAGGGGGATAATTTATAAACAACCATTTCACATAAAGAAAACCATACAGATATAAGGATCGAAATATAAAGGATCAAAACAGTAAGATAATATGATAATTTTATCTAGTTGATTAATTAGTGGTGATTATAAATGGCAAAAAAAGATAAACAAGTACTTCCTCCAAGCGGTGCCGGACTTGTGAGGTACTTTGAAGACGAAACTAAGGGACCTAAACTTTCTCCTGAACAGGTCGTTATTATGACCGTTGTTCTAGCAGTATTCTGTATTTCACTGAGGTTTACTACCCCTTAAATAAAAAAATTTTTTTATTAAAATCTACACCTATTTATCGTGTAAACGATTACTTTTTCATAGAACTACTGAATTGATTATTGAATTTTAGAATATTTTTACGGAGTTAATTAACATGGCTATCCACCCAATAGAGTTTAGATATGGTACAGAAGAGATGAGAGAGATCTGGGAAACTGATAACAAACTTCAAAAAATGCTTGAAGTAGAAGCTGCACTTGCCGAAGCAGAAGCAGATCTGGATATGATACCTAAAAATGCGGCTTTAGAAATTAAATCGAAAGCTAGTATTGAATTTGTAACATCCAAGAGGGTATCAGAAATTGAAGCAGAAACCAACCATGATATAGCCTCAATTGTCAAGGCCCTTGCAGAAGTTTGTGATGATGGTGCAGGCGAGTATGTACATTTTGGAGCCACATCAAATGACATCATCGATACTTCCCAGGCACTTTTATTCAAAGAATCACTGAAAGTCCTGAAAACCAGATTAACTGAACTCACAAAGATAGTGTTAAATCTTGCTGATGAAAACAAGACAAACGTCTGTATAGGAAGAACCCATGGACAACATGCACTTCCAACCACCTATGGAATGAAGTTCGCAATATGGGCCGATGAACTACACAGACAACTCAACAGACTTGATGAATGTAAAGAAAGACTTTGTGTGGGCATGATGACAGGGGCTGTTGGAACAACAGCTGCACTTGGAAAGGAAGGATTGGATATTCATAAGAAAGTTTCCAAAATTTTAGATCTTAAACCTGTCATGATATCCAGCCAAGTTATTCAAAGAGATGCTCATGCAGAGTTCATAATGGACCTAGCAAACATTGCAAGTACCCTTGAAAAAATGGCTCTGGAAGTAAGAAATCTTCAGAGAACAGAAATAAATGAATTGGGAGAAAGTTTTGATCCATCTAAACAGGTTGGATCCAGTACCATGCCCCATAAAATGAACCCAATTACAGCTGAAAGAATATGTGGAATTTCAAGAGTTGTAAGGGCGTATGTTGCACCTGCATTGCAGAACAATCCCCTTTGGCATGAAAGGGATCTTACAAACTCCTCTTGCGAAAGAATTATCCTTCCAGAATCATGCATGTTAACAGATTACATGATTAAACTCAGTATTCGACTATTCAGTAACTTGGTTTTCAAACCTGAAAACATTGAAAAAAATCTTAACTTGAGTAATGGATTGATCATGGCAGAACGTGTTATGGCTGAATTAACAAGGAAAGGAATGGGCAAACAGACAGCATATTCTCTTGTCAGAAAATGTTCACTGGAAGCATATGATCTTAACACTGGTTTAAAACAAGTTATTGACTCAAATGACGAAATAAAATCGTATCTATCAAGTTCTGATATTGAGTCAATAATGGATCCTCACACCTACATAGGATCATCTGTTGAAATGGTTAACGAGGTACTGGTTGCATCCAAAAATTGGTTCTAATACCAAAACCTTTTTATCGAATTTTTTTCTACCCCTTCCAATAACAGGCATTTCCAATTTGTAACAAATAAAAATTTTTTGAATATTATTT
>WASR01000205.1:3958-6835 GCA_009712615.1 Methanobacterium sp.
AACATTAATCACTCCAAATGCAAAAATAATTAGGATAATACTATTTGGAGGTGTTATAGTGATTGAAATTAAAGATATTAAATCCGTAAAGATCGTGCCTTTCACCCTAATGAATTCGTCTATTACGGCTGTAATAGGATTGATATATGGTGTTGTGTTTGCAGTAATATTCGGATTAACAGTTGGAACTTCATTACCAGGAATCTCAGCAGGAATGATAGCCACTTTAGTAATAGGATCAATATTGGCGTTTCCAACGGTGATGTTTTTGGTCAGTGTTCTTGAATCGTTTTTAGTAGCACTTCTTTACAACCAACTTGTGCCAAGAGTAGGAGCTATCCAGTTAGGTTTTGAAGACCTTAAACAGATACAAAACGTTCCAGTAGTTCCTTTTGCACTGATGAGTGCATCAATTGCAGGTATACTAACCTTCTTGATCATGCTGATCATTGGTCCGCTTTTTGCATTTGGAATTCAAAGTGCTGCACTAGCCGGAGCAGGAGCAACAGGCATTCCAGGACTATCAAGTATAGGATCCTTTGGGTTGATATGGATGATCGTAATGATTGTGGGAATCCCAATCGTAGCATTCATAGGGATTTTTATTTCCACGGCAATAGCTGCCATAGTCTACAATTTACTGGCCCCTAAAATTGGCGGTGTGGAATTCAACTTCGGCAGTGCAACAGGTAACTTCTTTGAAATTGAATCAGTACCAGTTGTAAAATTTGCACTGATATTAACCCTGGTTTTAACTGTTATACAACTCATTTTAGGTATTATTGATCTGATAATCTCCATAGCCATAGGATCCTCGGCAGTTGGAGCCTTAATTGGACTCGTTGTTAGAGTTGTTTCCAGCTTAGTTGTGAGTTTCATTCTCTATGCAATAATGGCTTACCTGTACAACTATTTAAGACCTAAAATTGGCGGAATTAAACTGGAAATAGAGTAATATTAATATTGCTCAAATTTTTTTTTGAAATATGTTTTTATAACTTAAAAAAGGAACTATTAGCATGGATCCAAAAATAATTAACTGCAGAAAAATTTCTAAGGGCATCACATCTGGAGAAGTCATAATGACCAGAGATTCTTTGAGTTTTCTGGGAGGAGTCAATCCAGATACAGGAGAAATAATCGACTCAAAACATGAACTCTTTGGCAAAAATATTAAAAACAAAATACTTGTGATACCATCAGGTAAAGGATCTACAGTAGGATCATATGTACTCTATCAAATGGCAAAAAATTCAACAGCTCCTTCAGCAGTTGTAGCTATTGAAGGAGAACCTATAATTGCAACAGGAGCCATAATGGCAGGAATTCCCATGGTTGATCATCCGGAGGTTGATATCTTCGATTTACTCCATGATGGCCAGGTTGTTGAAGTTAATGCAGATGAAGGTTACTTGAAAATAATCTAATTAGTTTTAAAAAAAAGTAAATATTTTAGGTTGACTTTTAGTTAACCTTAACCTGAACATATTCCTTTTCTCTCATTGAATAACCTATAACTCCACCCATAGCTCCTAAAACTCCCCCTAGGATTATTGTTATGAGTGTGAGGAATAGCCCTGTGATCAAAGTAATTGTACCTAAAACTGCTCCTATTTGTGTGAAAACCAGCCCAATAACTGTGCTCAAAACACTGAAGCCCAAAATAAATATGGCCCCTATTAGAAGACCTCCTATCACGCCAGATAAAGCACCATCTCCCGCATCGGATGCAGGAGTTCGTTGAGATAATCTTTCGTTTGATAGGTAAGCTGTTAATAAACCTCCAATAACAGGTCCTAGGAAGAATAGAGGGAAAAGTACAATGGTCAGTATCATGGTTAGTACTACATTGGCCAGCGCACCTATTCCAACGGATTTCCAATCAGTCATTTTTTTCACTGCTTTCTTTTTCTTCTTTCGACTTTGTTGGTTCGGTTGATTCTTCTATTTTTCCTTCATATATTCCCATGTGTCCTGTTTTGACACTTAGTAATAAACCGATTATTCCTCCAAGAGCTCCAACAATTATGAATCCTCCAATTAACACCAGTGCAGCGTAGATCAATATTCCTGCAACTATCTTTGAAAATCCTGAGTACGCATACACAAATAGTACGTAGATAACACCGGTGAAAATTCCTACTATGATTCCATGAAGTCCAGATTCAACAACTTTTAACTGTTCTTTTCCACTTGCCAGGTACGTTGTTACCAATGCACCAATAAAAACTGCAATATAGAAACCAAGCAATCCTAAACCTAATGAAAGCAAAGCCAACAGGATTAGTGATACTAAAGTACCTATTAAAACTGATTTTTGATTTATCATATTAAACTCCCTCTAAAACTTTAGTGTATTATATTTACTAATTTAAAACAACAATTATAAAATTTTATCTGACTACTTCGGGCTCATCTTTTATTAAGGCCCCTATTATTCCTCCAACTGCCATTATCAACATAACCCCGACAAACCCTGCCAGTATAAATAATGAAGTTATGGAAGCGGCAGCAAAACCTATTATTCCTTAAATTAATGTTCCAGCTATGAGAAGGAGTAAAGAAAGTACTATGGCCCCAAATATGCCTGCAAGAGCTCCGTTGACCGCTCCGTTCATAGCATCTCCACCAACCATGTATCCTACAGCCATCCCTGCAAGGAGCAATCCAAGTATTCCGCCCCATATTGGCACTATTATGGCAAATATACCCCCCAAAATTATTGAAAGGAAAAATCATAGTATTACAGATCCCCAATAAATCATATGTTTCCTCCGTTAACTGTTCGATTTAGTATAAATATAATCGGTTGGATGGCCCATACATCTGTTTAATGACATTCCTGTGTTATTTAAATATAAATATTATTTACTAATA
>WASR01000190.1:0-4977 GCA_009712615.1 Methanobacterium sp.
GGTCGAGCCGCCCGGCGAGGCGGCCCATCGAAGTTCGCGCCCCGGAATCGGCGAGGCCCCGAACAAGGGACTGGCCTGCCGCTGTGGCCGATGACCTGACACCGTCGCCGACGGCTGCCGCCGCGCCGCGAACGCCCCACCCATAAGACCCGGAGGCGGCCATGGCGGCCCGCCCGGCCTGGCTGGCGCGAGGGACGCGTGGAGTGGCTCCTGTCGCTGCGCCGGGCTGCCGCTGATTTTACTGGTCCACCCGGTCGTGATGGACTGACCGACGCCGATAACCAGGTAGGTCATCATCAACTTCAAGCCGACGGATACATTGGCCGAGAAGTATTTTTCGGCGAATTGTGAGGTCCAGCGGCTGCCGGCGAAGCCGAGCAAAACCATCCCGGCGGAGATGACGAAATAGGTCTCGATCAGGGTGATCAGCAGCGATAGCGCGACCACCACGAAAGCAAGGACGACCATCAGAGCGGCGATGTAGGAGACGAGTGCCACGGCAACAGTGCCGGGATCGGTCACCGACGCCTGTTTGCTGGCGGCCGCGGCGATCTGGGTGGCGATCTGGATGCCGAGATCGAAGACATTGCCGGGGTTGAGAGAGGATACGTTGGATGCTGTCGCGCCGATCTGGCCGAAGGTTGCGATGATCTGGGGGACCCAGGTTGGCGCATTGAGAATGATCGCCCAATAGAACGACAGCCCCATAACCTTCTTGAGCAGTGAGGTGATGAACCCATCGACGCCCTTCTCGTAAGTCCACCAGACGAATGACCAGACGAGTTCGATGGCCACCAAGCCTTGAAATATGTGCTTGGCGGCGTTCTGCATGGCTGAGATCCAGCCAGTCGCCGCGGTTTTGTACTGGTTCTGAATATTGGCGAGAATTCCGTTGGTCTGGGGCGACTGCACGGCGGGCGGATCAGCCAGCGCCACACTGGCGACCGGAACGGAACTGAAGACCAAAAGAAGGGCGAGAATGAGAGCGCGGATCATCATTGAGCTCCGCTTAAACCGCCCACATCGCCTTGGTTGGCGGTGGTGTTCGGCACGTAAGGGGCCCCGAACGCGTTGACAGAGGCCTGGGCATTGGTTTTGTCCTGTGCCGCAGCGGCGGCGGCGTTGGCCTGGGCGACGGTCTGATCGGCAAGCAACAAACGGGTTTTCTGCATCTGGTCGATCAGCTGGGAGGTCAGCATGTTGCCCGCCTGGATCGCTTGCAGGGCGCCGGGTGATGAAGAGGACATTCCCTGGATCTGCTGGACCACGGATCGCTCCGTGCCCATCTGGGTGTATTGCAGACCGGCGTTCTGAATGGCGGCCTTCTGGGCGTCCAGGGAGTTGGTGACCAGGGTGGCGTATTGGGCGCCAGTGGGCGCGGTCCCCTGATAACCTGGATAAAGCTGCTGGAAGCGCTGGGCGATGGCGCCGCCGGCGTACATGACGGCATTGGCCTGGCTGGACAGATTAGCCAGCGTCGTCAGGTCGGCCTGAGCCGCGCCCCACACCTGCATCGGAGCGGACACGAGGTTCTGTTCCGCGTATTGCAGCTGCTGCTGCAGGGCCTGCAGTTGGCGGAACAGATATTGGACCTGCTGCGTCGCCTGGGCGGCGATGTCGATCAGTTCGACATTGTTGGCCAACTGGGTGATCTCGGTGGCGCCACCTGTGCCGGCGACGCTCCCGGCCAGGGCGGGGGATGCCACCGAACAGACGATCAGGCTGACGGCAAGAATTTTCATCGGACAGTCCCGCTGTTGGAGGATTGGCCGCGCCAGTACTCGACCCACTCGGCCGGTACGCCGCGTTGGCGCAGCCAGTGAAGGATCCAGTCGGAGCCGTGCTCGGCTTTGAGGGCGCGGATGACCCTGGTCGGCTCCTCGCCGGAGACGGCGACGAAGGCCAGGGCGACGGGCCCCAGGCGCAACTGAAACAGCCGCCGCCCATCCGCGTTGGTCAGGTAGTAGTCGCGCTTGGGCCGCCCGTTGGCCAACAGGTGGATCTCGGTGTCATTGCAGCCGATCGACCGATAGAAGGGCGCGAGGTTCTGAGTGGCGGCTTCGGGATTCGGCAACAGGAACTTGGTCGCGACGTTGTCGAGCACGACGGCGGCGAGCGGCGAATTGAGGATTTCGGGGAGGTTCTGGGTGGCGAGTCCGAAGGCGTCGTTTTCCTTCCGCGCCGTCTTGAGCCAGTTCTTGTAGCGTTCGAGAGCGAGGGGATGGCTGAACGGCTTCCAGGCCTCGTCGATCGGGATAATGGTCGGTTTGGACCGGTCGAGCCGTTTCTCGACCTGACGAAAGATATGCATCAAGACGGGTATGATGGCCCGATCGTCCAGTTCGAAAAGGTGTTTCGTTTCGAAGACGAACAGCCGGCCGCCGGCCTCGATCAATGGGTCGTGATCCGAATCGAGCAGAAAACCGAGCGACCCGTCGAGTGTGTAATGCTTCAAGGCCTCCTTGAGTTCCTGGTTCTGCACGGTGCTGCGAAAATTCGTCATCGTGCGTTGGTTCGCCGACGTGGTACCGGCAGCCAGGCGCGCGATCGCGTCCGAAATCTCGTTCTGCTGGCTGATGCTGAGGCCCTGCCCGGCAGGCAGCCGCAGCGTGACAAGAAGTTCGACATATTGCGCGGCCCAGGCGCGGTCGGCGGGCGTGTCGATTTGGGCGAGCGGGCAGAACGCCACCTCAGCGTTGTCGGCCCCGATGTCGAAATGGGCGCCGCCGGCGGCCTCGCAGAGGGCGAACATTGAATAGCCGTAGTCGAAGCAGAAAGCTTGCGCGCGGGGATAGCGGAAGTGGCTGGCGACCAGCAAGGCCAACAGGGTCGATTTGCCGGCGCCGGGCGGACCGAGGACGGCAAAATGGCCGAGGTCCCCGACATGCAGGCAGAGACGCAGCGGTGTCGAGCCGGCGGTGGCGGCGATCAGCAACGGAGGGCTCCCCGGCGGATACATGTCCTCCGGGGCGGGGTGGGTGGCATGCCCGGCCCACACGGCAGTGAGCGGCATAAGATGGGCGAGGTTGAGAGTATTCATCATCGGGCGGCGGATGTTGGCCCACCCGTTGGCCGGCAAACTGCCGAGATAGACCTCGACAGCGTTCATGTCCTCGACGAAGGACGGAAACTGGGTGTTGGAAAGAAGTTTGACGACCTCCCGGGCATTGGCATCGGCGGTCTTGGCGTCATCTTCCATGATGAGGATGGTGGTGCTGTAGATGCCGTAATGGACCTGGCCCTGAGAATTCTCGGTGATGGCCTGGTCGGCGTCCTGCGCCATCTCGACGGCGTCGCTGTTCTGCCAGGACGAATTGCTGTCGCCACCGGTGGCGGACTTGATGAGACCGCCGATGCCGAGGCGTTTTTTCCACCACTGCATGCGGTACGATTTGAGTCTCTTTTCGGCGTCCACCTGATCCAGCGCGATAAACCGGGTGGACCACCGATAGGAAAACGGCAGTTGGTTGAGACGATCGAGAATGCCCGGGAGACTGTCGCCGGGAAAACCATGCACGGTGATCGGCCGGATGTGCTTCCCGCCGATCCTGGGCGCCAGGCCGCCGTAGAAATCACGGCTGGCCAGCACCGCGTCGAGATACATGGGGATCGGTGGACACGATACTGGATGATCGAGGCCGGTAACGCACAGATGCAGGTATGTCAGCAACTCGCCGGAGGACATCGGCCGGAGGTCGATGACGGCGCCCAGGCCGTCGGTGATGTTGTGAACCTGCGATTTGTAGAGCTGCAGGATCGCGTTGTAGTCGACCTGATTGCTTTTGCGGTCCTCGTCGACGACGAACAACGCGGTGACTTTATTCTGCAGCTCGCTGGGCGGCAGGTAGGTGATAGCCAGCGCGTAGACGCTATCGAAACGGGCACCATCCTGATTGTTCTGGGCCCGCCGCTCATCATCGATGAACCGGGTGACCCTGTCGGGAAAGTGACAGTCCTCGGGAGCGGGATAATTGGCGATCGGCGTCCGGATGGAGTCGACGTGAATCATCCATCCGGTGCCGAGCTTGGCCAAAGCGGCATTGGCTTGGACCGCCAACGCGTCGAGTTCCTGGGGCGTGGCGGAGGCCATGTCCTTGCCCCGAAAAAAATAGGCGGTGGTCAGGGACGCGTCCTTGTTGAGGACGATGCCCGGATCGATCATTGCCGCCCATGGCAACAGATCGGCGAGCCCCTTCAGAGCGGTTCGGAATTCGCGAAGCCGTAGCATCAGCGCTCGATACTCCTGACGGTCGCCACAGGGGCGCCGATATGGGCCCTTGCCGGGTAATAGGCCTGGTAGCGGATGTGCCGCTTGTAGACCTGGAACCATTGCGGATCGCGCTTGGCGAGCTGAACCAGGCCCCAATGGACGCCTAGTGCCAGGACCACGCCGAAAGCGAACGAAAGTTTGGTAGCGACGCCAAAAATGAGAATCACCGCTACAATGCCATTGATTTGCACGAGGTCCGCCTCCGCTCCAGCGAGCAGGTTGGGGCGTATCAGCGATTGGTGGAGGGTGATCGGCGTGCCGCTCATCACATGAGCGCCCCGAACAGCGTAGTCGTAAACGCTCGGCGAGCCCTTCATGCCGGGGGACCCGTCTGCACCGAAGGCCGCCATGGGCCCGGTGACGGCGATGGCGGCAATGACCATGCCTTTGGCCCAAGGGCCCGTCAGATCATTGACGATCTGCGTCTGGGTGTTATCCCACGGCATGGCTGCACCGGAGGTCGATGAGCTGCTGGCCGCGAAGGCAGGCGAATCCAAGAGTGCCAGAATCGCGCTGCCCAAGACGATATTAGCGCGGGTGGCGAGATTGCCGAGAGAAAGGAACATATGAGATCTCCTGTCAGTGAACACGGTACTGGTAGCCGGTCGGGCCAACGCCGGTGACGGTGAGGATTTGTTCGATCCGTCGGCCGGCGGATGTTTTCTGGATGGAGACGACGCAGTTCACCGCCTCGGCGATGACTGCGG
>WASR01000190.1:4987-5993 GCA_009712615.1 Methanobacterium sp.
GAGGACCTGCGTTCCTGGAGTTGTGCAGATCGAGGGCGGCGGCGTCGCGGATCGCGCCGGCTCCGATGCGATCGGGACTAAGCCGCATGATGGCGTGCAGGATCTGCTGGAAGTTCAGAAACTCAGAGGTCCGGATCATCACCTTGTTCTTGATCGGACACTGCAGTTCGCGGGTGTCCTCCATGATGATGATACGAGTGCCGGGATCGACTTCGGCCAGGCGGGCCAGGCAGGCGTTGTAGAACGTGGTCTTCCCCGAACCGGTGGCGCCGGCGATCAGGATGTTGCTTTTTGCTCTGATATGTTCGTCGATCGCGTCGCGCTGCGCGGCGGTCATAATCCCATCGGCGATATATTCGTCGAAGGTGAAGACCTTGCTGGCCTTTTTGCGGATGTTGTAGATCGGCCGGATCACATTGGGCGGAATGATCGCCTCGAAGCGCGAGCCGTCGATTGGCAGTTCTCCTTCTACTACGGGCGTCTGCCGCGTCGCCTGGGTGCCGAGCGCGTCGGCGATATGGGCGATGAGATTGAGCGCCGTGACGGCATCCATCTCGCCGATCTCGCTCATGCCGGCCCCGTGGCGATCCTCCCACAAGGTGCCGTCGTCATTGAGCATGACCTCGACGACGTCGGGATCGGCGAGCCGGTCCATGACCAGCGGACCGAGCTCGCGATGGAGCTGCTGATCGAGACGGGCGCGGCCGAGCTCGTGCTGGCTCAATTCAACCTCCCGGAGGACTCGGACGGGGAAGAGCGGGCCTTCTCGATCAGCATCTGTTTCTGCACCTGAAATTCGCGGATCGTGCGGGTCCGGCCCTTGAGCTTGTCGTCAGCGGTCTGGGTTTTGCGGGTCCGCATCTCCCCTTCGACATGGACAAGATCGCCAACCGAGAACTTGCTCGCCGCAAAGACGGCGTCGGCACCGTAGGCCGCGACCTGGTGGATGTCCGCGCCATCGGTGACGACCCGGTAATAGGCGACACGCTCGACTGAATCGAGCAGC
>WASR01000190.1:6040-6643 GCA_009712615.1 Methanobacterium sp.
GGATGTCATCGGCCCATTTGGCATGGCGTTCTCGGGCGATGGCCGCCGTCACCGGCGTTTCGGGCGTGGTGCTGGCTCCGAAAACAAACAGCGCCAGCTCATTGACCATCGCGATCAGCAGTTGCTGGTCATCGTTGGCACGATCCAGGTCACCCTGGTGCTGCTGCGCGGTGTGTTCGACGCGGGCAAGCGTTTCGGAAACATTCTGCTGAATGGCATCGAGCTTCTCCGCCAATGGCTGCAGGGTGCTCGCAGTCGCATTGACAGCCTGGTCGACCTGCCGCGCCCAGTAGCTATCGAGGCCGGTGAGGTAGGCGTCGCAGGCCTGCCGGATTACCTCCGCGACCGGGAGCCCTTTCGCTGAGGCGGCCTTGTCCAGACGCCGACGCAAGTCATCATCGAGTCGCAGGGGCAAGCGGGTCATCATCGGCGGGATCCGGTCATGACGGCCACCGTTGGGGCATGCCGTGAAAGGCCCGCAAGGTTGGCGATGATAAACCAAGGCTGGCCGCCGCGTTCGACGCGGGCGATCGCTCCCTCGAACTTGAATGGGACGATCTGGACCATTGAACCGGTCATGGGACCCTTTCAAAAATTCTGAAT
>WASR01000113.1 GCA_009712615.1 Methanobacterium sp.
GTATAATAATCCTAGTGATGCCCATTAGTATCGTTTCATGTAGTTTTCGTTATCAAAAATATAGTATAATTGGAGATATAAATTTTTTTTGAATCAATGTTGTTGTCAAAACTTTATTTTACCTCATTCATACAAAAACTTAAATATTTAAACTTTTAAATGAATATCACTACTATCCAAGTTGAGATAAAATAACCCCAATATTTTAAACCAACTAAAAAATGAGGCAAATTTGCAATGAAAACAAAGATATCTATAATTTTAGGGATGGGCCTGATTGGATTAGTAATATTATTAGTTGTCGCTTCAATTTTTCACAGCCCAGATAGTTCTGAATCGTTTGTTCAAGAAGCAGATATAGGTGGGGAAGGTATACAATACCAATACCTGACTGTACCGAGTGATTATGATCTGAAGGTCAGCATCACCAACGTGACTAAACTATCAGAAACAAGCAAGGTTGCAGAAATCAAAGCATACGCACTTAAAATTCGAGGAGCAAATGGACATCATCCTGAAAACTATGGTGATCAAGTAATTAAAACAAGCCAATTTGGAAATCTTAAAACCAACTGTTTTGAAGGAAATATTACCTATAAAAAGGGTGTTAAATCATTTGGATTTGTTACAAACAATGTAAAAGCCCATATCACAATATTAAAGAGATTATAACCTTTTTTGAACAAAATCAAATTCTTCAAATTTTATCTTTATATTTTGAGTTTCCATTATCATTTTTTGGTTAATAGGGTAGAAGATACTATTTTTTTATAAAAGCCTTTATGGTTTTGTATATATTTGTAATAAAAGATTTTAAGGTAATCCTCCAGTACAAACGCTGCTAATGAGTAAATCCATACAAATAAAGCTAATTGCCATCCTATTGGCGTTAAAAACCATCCGAAAACAACCAGCAAAGTTGCAAACAAATCAGTTAATATTACTGACCAGAAAAATATTCCACTGGGTTTGACAGACCAGAAATGTCCGGTGTTTCTGGTGACAAACATGGTCAAATGTCCTGCAACAACCAGTTTTAAAAATATTAACGATTGTATCACCCCTGCATCAAGATTTAGTATCACTTTCCCTATGTAAAAAAGGAAAAACGATGAAACCACACCTAGAGCGCCTAAAAAAGTTGCAAGTCCAATTACACTAGACATATCCCATTTTTGTGGGCTATTAACTGTTTCAGTCCGGTCATAGGCAATTGTCATTACAGGTATATCATCCAATAATGCAATTAGAACCAGCATAAGTGCTGTGACAGGATAGAAATCAAATAACAGGATTACTAATGCTGTGAAAATTAAAATTCTTATGGTTTCAGCTACCCTGTAAATTGAATAGCTCTTCATTCTATGAAATATTTTATAACTTTCTTTAATCGCATTAATGATTACAGAAAGTCCGGGTTTTGTTAATACAATATCTGCTGCAGATTTAGCAGCATCAGTAGCTCCTGATAATGCAATTCCAGCATCGGCTTTTTTGAGTGCCGGAGCATCATTTACTCCATCACCCGTCATTCCTATGATCTTCCCATCTTCCTGTAGAAGTTCAACTATTCGGTACTTGTGCTCTGGAAAAACCTCTGCAAATCCACTGGCTTTTTCTATAACTTCTACTGCTTCAGCATCGGGCAAATCTAAAAATGATCCAGGGAGTTTGATGTTGGTTTCAAGATCCAGTTCACCTGCAATTTCCTTCGCAATAGCAATGTGATCTCCTGTCACCATTTTAACCTGTATTCCCATGGATTTTGCTGCTTCTATTGTGTCCTTCGAACTTTTCCTGGGAGGATCATAGAGTGCGATAAGACCTATCAACTGCCATTTGTCATTTTTGTCTGTTGCTGCAACACCAATTGCACGGTACCCCTTCGATGCATAGTGATCTATTTGACGTAACACCTTCAATTTAAGTATTTCTTCCTCAGAAACCAATGCAACAATTACTTGTGGAGCTCCCTTAGACACACTGAATATTTTTCCAGTAGTTGATTCTACTTTAGACTGCGTACTTTTACGTACAGGGTCAAATGGATTGAAACTCAAAGTTTTATATTCTGATAATTTTTCGTTTAGGGTTTCTGATTTTTTTACAGATTCGAGCACTGCTTTGTCAATTGGATCAGATTCATCACTCATGGATGTTAGACCCGCGTAAAAAATGACATCATCCTTTGTGTAACTGTTGTAGGGTGATATTTCTGCTATTGATATCTTGTTCTTGGTAAGTGTACCTGTTTTGTCAGAAAATAGTATGTCCATACCTGCCATTTCTTCAATTGCTGCAAGCTTGCTTACTATGGCTTTTTTTTTAGCGAGTGCCATTGCACCAACTGTCATTGTAACGGAAAGTACAGCTGGCTGTGCAACTGGTATGGATGCTATTGTAAGTACCAGAGCAAATCCCAATATATCAAAAAATCCCTGATGACGAAGTATGCCTGCAATGAATATGAGTATAACCATTATGGCATCTAAAATTATGAGGTAATCCCCAATTTTAATAACAGCTTGTTCTAGGTGGCTTTTGGAGGGGGCCTTTGCTACCAGTCCTGCTGCCTTTCCAAAGAATGTGTTCATTCCAGTTGAAAAAACAACACCCTCCATCTGGCCCTTCTGAATAATTGAACCGGAATAACATATATCTCCAACTGCCTTATCAACTGGCAAAGATTCTCCTGTTATTGAGGATTCATCTGCTGTTACATAATCTCCTTCCAAGAGTTTGATATCTGCAGGAACAATATCTCCTAGGCGTATTTTCACTATGTCTCCTGGAACAACTTCTTTTGATGGTATTTTTATCCATGTGTTGTCACGTTTAACTTGTGCATCGAAGGCTAATTTTTCTTTCAAAAGATCTATGGCATTGTCTGCCTTGTCTTCTTGCCAAAATCCTACTGCACCATTAATGAGTAGTAAAAGTAAAATTATGCTGAATTCTTCCCAGTGCTGTATTGCGAGGGATAGTAATAGAGCAATTTCTATCATCCATGGTATGGGCCCCCAGAAGTATCCAAAAAACTTTTTTAGATGTCCCTTTTTAATCTCTGTTATTTCGTTGTAACCATAGTCATCCAATCTTTTCTTTGCTTCAGCACTAGAAATTCCGTTGATAGAAGATGAGTATCTTTCTAAAACTTGGGATGTGGTCATGGATTTAAGATCATCCAATACAGAGTCTGATACCATATGCTTAATGTGTCTTGAAAACTTTTATATTCATCTATTTTCTGGTTTCAACTCCCCACGGAATGTTACAATCTTGCCAAAAATTCTAATTTTGAGGGTTACATACTGCAAAATTAATTGTTACATAATAAAATTTTATACTCTTCAAATATTATTTAAACGCTAAAAACGATTTATTATTCGATTTAATAGTCATAAATGGATTTGATTATTTAGTTACGGGCAGATTTGAGTTATTTGTTTGATTTTATGATTAATAATACCTAACGTAACATTAGGTAAACCTAAACTTTATAAGTAGTGTAGTACAATTGTGTAACATAGAATTGTTTAGGTGAACCTAAATGTCAACGAATGAAAAGTTAAGTTCAAACATCGAGGAATATCTCGAGACCATTTACAAACTAAGCCAAAGAGATGGAGAAGTTAAGACTTCTAAAATCTCTAAGGATCTTGGAATAACTCAAGCCAGTGTTTCAGAAATGTTAAAAAAACTTGATAAAATGAATTACGTCCAATATTCACAATATAAAGGGGTTAAATTAACAGATAAAGGGCTGAAAGCTGCACAAAAAATTACTAGAAAGCACAGATTACTCGAAAGATTTTTACATGATATATTGAAGCTCAAGGATAACCTACTGCATGATCAGGCATGTGAAATGGAACATTCACTCTCAGACGAAGCTGAAAGAGCCATGTGCCAAGTACTGGAATATCCGGACAAATGTCCTGGAGATAGCGTTATTCCAGCCTGTGATCTCAAATTCACATCATGTGATGAATGTATGAAACGTAGGGAAGAAGAAGTAAACGAAGTTGGAAAAAGAAATGAAAATCTCATCCCTATTATGGATCTTAAAGATCATCAAAAGGGTAAAGTATCCTTCATTCGTGGAGATTACAAAGTTATAAGAAGACTACTGGATATGGGAATCACCATAGGGGCATTTATCAGTGTGGTAAAAATAGCACCATTAAGTGGACCCGTAGAAGTAGCAATTAGGGGTTCAAAACTCGCAATTGGCCGTGACATAGCATGTAATGTCTTTGTTGAACTAGTGGAATAATTGAAGGAATTTGTATGAACAGAGACACCGAAGAAAGATCCCCAAAACCAATTAGGTTTAAAAGATCAAAAAAACAAGAAAAAGAAACCGATACTCCTCTAAAAATTGATTACACCATTGCATTGGCTGGAAATGCCAATGTAGGAAAGAGCGTTGTATTCAACGAGCTAACAGGATCCAACCAGATCATAGGAAATTGGCCCGGTAAAACTGTTGAAAGAGCCGTTGGAAAGCTAAGTTTTGAAGGGAAATGCATTGAAATTATTGATCTTCCAGGCATATATTCATTCTCAACTTATTCCATGGAAGAAATTGTTTCAAGAGAATACATAGCCTTTGAAAAACCTGATGTAGTTATAAATGTCGTGGATGCATCAGTACTAGAGAGAAACCTGTTCTTTACCATCCAATTAAAGGAGATGAATGTGCCTCTCATAGTATGTGTCAACCAGATAGATCTAGCTAAACAAAAGGGAATTATCATAGACACGGACAAACTTTCAAAGGCCTTAGGAGTTCCAGTTGTTTCAACAGTGGCAATAAGAGGTGAAGGACTCCATGAACTCATGGAAACTGCCATCGAAACTGCAAGCCAGAAAACAACTTCAGACAGCCATACCCTTGAGTACGGTGCAGAAGTAGAAAACAGAATTGAAAAGATCACAGAAGATATAGATAATAAAAATCTCGATCTGGGATATCCATCCCGCTGGGTGGCAATTAAACTCCTAGAGAATGATCCAGAGATTCGAAAACTTGTTGAAACTCAATCTAGAGAAGTTGTAAACCATGCCTACTCCCTTGCCAGGGAAATTGAAGGGATACATAACGAACCATCATTTTCTGTGATAGCTTCAGAAAGATATTTCCTGGCAAACCAATTTGCATTTGGAGCACAATTGGAAAGTAAAATAAAAATAACCTTCGCTGAAAAGCTCGATAGATTAGTAACCCACAGGGTGTTTGGATACATAGTATCTGCCCTAGTAGTAGGAGGTTTACTACTTTGGACATTTGTGGTGGGTGATTTCCTTTCAGGTTTACTATCAAATGCTTTCAGCTTTTTCCAACCGGTGGATCCTCAGACAACAGGAACTTTAACCAGTATTTTGTGGAATGGAGCATTTGGAGGAATAGTTGCAGGTGTAACCCTGGTACTTCCATTTGTAATTCCATTTTATATGATGTTAAGTCTGATTGAAAACTCAGGAATACTAACTAGGGTGGCATTCATGATGGACAGTGCCATGCATAAAATTGGTCTGCATGGAAAGGCACTAATCCCAATGATTCTTGGTTATGGTTGTAATGTCCCAGCAATAGAAAGCACAAGAATACTCGAAACAAGGCGTGAAAGGCTTTTAGCAGCATTTGCAATCACATTTGCGCCTTGTGCAGCGAGAACTATAGTTATTTTAGGACTGGTTGCAGTTTACGTGAATATCTGGTGGGCCATTGCATTATATGGAATAGACATATTAGTGATGTTTGTGTTGGGAAGACTGGCCTACAAGGTCGTTCCAGGTGAAGCATCGGGACTCATCATGGAAATGCATACATTCAAAGTACCTTCAATTTCAGTTGCAGCTAAACAAACTTGGTCAAGAACGAAATCATTGATTTACGTTGTATTTCCGGTGTATATCATTGGAAGTGCTGCAATTCAAGCTTTGTACGCATTAGGATTCTTAACACCCGTAGCTAATGCACTCGCACCAATAACCGTCTTCTGGTTGGGATTACCTGTAATTGCAGGAGTTGTGTTGATATTTGGAGCTGTTAGAAAAGAATTTGTACTGTTGATGCTAGTGGCAATCTTCGGTACCAACTTAGCAGCAGTTCTAACACCAATACAGTTTGTTATACTTGCCCTCGTGAGTATGTTGTTCTTACCATGCTTGGCAACGTTGACCATACTGCTAAAGGAATTTGGTGCAAAGGCAACTGCCATCATTGCTCTTGCAAACATAACAACCGCATTGATTGTGGGTGGACTGGCCTACAGACTGTTCCTTCCGTTTTTATGATCAGTCTTCAATCCATTTATTTTTTTTATCTTACAATAATTTCAGTGTCTAACAACTAAAAAAAAAGCATTAATCGTGCTAAAAAAATATAAAATATAGGGCAGATTAGGTACATTTGAGCGAAAAATGATATTTTGCCCTATATAAACTTGTTTTTGCTGTAGGGATCAGCTGGTTTTAGCTTTGATCCCTACATCTAAAATGCAGTAGGAAATATGGCTGTCAAATTAATTATTACTAAAAACTGATCTCAACCCATTTAGTAATAATAAATTTCATATTGTTGTGATCATAAATACCTTGTAGTATTTAATATATAAAGATTCAGATATT
>WASR01000304.1 GCA_009712615.1 Methanobacterium sp.
CAAAGCTATTTCAATGTTGTGTGATGAATCTTTTTGAATTCCATGTCTAAAAAAATTAATAAATATGTAAAATCTGTTTATTCTGGAAGCAGACCTACAAATTTCTTTATCCTTCCGAGTATACCTTCTTTATCAGGCTCTATAGGTTTGTATTCCTTGTCAAGAAGATCAGCAGCTAACTGCATAACAGCATTGCTTGTTGGAGAAGATGGATTTACCTCGACAATTGATCTTCCAAGCGCCATTGATCTTTCAATTTCCCGATCATAGGGTATCACACCTATCATGGGTATTTCTAGTATAGATTCTATTTCATTTTCAGATAATAGAAATTTATCATCGTACCACATGTTTAAAACAAAACCCTTAATATCTATGTTCAATTCATTGAACAAAATCCTAATTTTCAGAGCATCAGCTACAGATGGCATTGTGGATTGTGTAACAAGTATGGCTTCTGTGTTCTCAGGCAGTCCCTCAAACACATTGGCATTGATTCCAGATGGTAGATCCATGAGGAAGACCTCACCATAATCTGAGATCTCGTTCATGATCTTGTTCCATGAGATGTAGTTTGGATTGATATGCTTCAAAGTTTCAAAATGAATTCCTGTAGGAACAACACGTGCGCCTTGATTTACTTCATAAACACATTCATCTATGGTTTTATCCCTAACCAGAACATCA
The DNA here is from genome assembly GCA_009712615.1 of Methanobacterium sp. Classification (GTDB taxonomy): domain Archaea; phylum Methanobacteriota; class Methanobacteria; order Methanobacteriales; family Methanobacteriaceae; genus Methanobacterium_B. Next base: position 688 of record WASR01000304.1, read on the forward strand.
TGCAGTGTTACATCTGGATTTAACAAACCTGTTATTACGTCCAAATTTGCCATCACCAGGTCCAGATCCAGCATAACCACTTCTTCACCAAAGAGGGATAATGCCACTCCAAGATTGAATGTTATTGACGTTCTTCCTACTCCACCCTTACCTGAAGCAAAAGCTATGAATCTTGACATTTTCTACCAGTTTTGCAATTATTTTTTTATTATCTTCTTCCAAGAAGGCCTTCAACTAATTTCGAAATAACTCCCTTCTTATCCGGTTCAATAGGCTGGTATTCTTCTCCAATGAGATCCGCTCCCAACTGCATTATTGCATTGCTGGTAGGTGATTTGGGATTTTTTATGATTAAAGGTTCTCCAAATGCTGCTGCCCTGCTGACTTCAGGATCATCTGGAATAACTGCTATAACAGGTACTTCTAATATTGTTTCAATTTCTGTAATTGTTAAAAAGGTTTTATCATGCTGTTCCCTGTTTATTACAACACCGATTATATCCACGCCTAATTTGTTTGCAATTATTTTGGTCTTGAGTGCATCACTTATTGATGGAACTTCAGGAGTTGTTACAAGTATCATTTCCTGTGCCGCTGCAATTGCAGCTAATGCATCCTTTTCTAGCCCTGCTGGGGCATCAATTAACAAAATGTCCGATGTATCCACCAAAATTTCCAGTGCACTTTCCAATCTATCCATTTTTATTTTCCGCAGTCCCTCAAGTGAGATTCCTGCTGGAACAACCTTCACTCCTCCAGGCCCTTCATATATTGCATCTTCTATAGACGCTGCACCTGAAAGTACATCGTGTAATGTGACTGATTTTCCTTCCATACCTAGGATAAGTTCGAGGTTGGCCATTGCAACATCTGCATCAAGGACTATAGTTTCTTCCCCATATGTCGACAATGCTACGCCTAAGTTAGCTGTTATCGTTGTCTTTCCAACTCCGCCCTTTCCTGAAGCAACTGTAATAACTCTTGTCATCTGATACCTCCTAGCTGATTTCTACATTAACATCAAATTTCTCGACAATTTCAGGATACTTTCTGAAACTCTTCCTGATCTCAATTTGAGACATGTCTACAATCTGTTTTTCTAATTTCATATCATCGGAATCTCCCATTATTCTGGAAAGAAATCCCTTAGATTCTGTTTCTATAATAATATTAACATTACCAGTTAATTCTCTGGAATTTTCCAGGAAAACCATAACTTCAGCACCCCTTATTCTGGGAATTCCAAGTATGGATTTTTTGATCTTGTTCATGAGTGTGAGTTCTATTTTTTCAACATCCTCATCACTGACAGAACCACCTTTATAAGATTCCAGTATGTTTTCAACGTCTTCTTCTTGAATATCCTTTATACCATATTTTTTTAACAATTCTGTACGATCTAAAGGTTCAGATTCCATTTCGGGCATTTCTTTGTTTTCACTTTCTTCAAGTGTTAGATCGCTGGATTCATCATTTGAAGAGCTAGTTTCTGATGAAGGTTCTGTTGAATTATTTTTTTCTGTTGCGCTGTTATCTGTATTAGGATTAATTTCTGGTTCTAAAGAAGATTCTGTAATTTTTGATTCATTGTCCGGTTCTGGAATTGTTTCAGAAGGTTCAGGACTTTTAATATCTGTTTTGTCTTCTACTGTTTCAGTGTTGTTTAATGGAAGGTCTTCTGTTTCAAGTTTTGTTGGTGAATCAGATTTAACTGTTTCTATTGTGTGTCCAGTCACTTTGGGATCAGATTCCTTCTCTTTTTCAGGTTTAGATGCATTAATAAGGTTTGATTCTGTTTCATTCTGTACTTTTTCAGGCTTTTCAGGCTCTTTTATAGCCTCTGATACTGGTTTAGGTTTGGGAACTGCCTTGGGCTGGGGTTCCGGTACATCAACCATTTTAAGCTCGTCTATAATTTTATAGGCTTCAGAACCCAGAACATATGGTTGGTTAATTTCCATTAGGAAGTCTATCTGTGACTCTCGAACATCAAATATTTCTATTAATGTTAAATCTTCGTTCATAGCAGATTGAATCTTATTTATTGCATCAGCTCTGGAAAACCTTTCATAAGATGCAGCAATTTCTTTACCATTTTTAAAAAGGATAAAACCTTCATCGTCACCTTCAGTAATACGTATGAAACCATTATGATTTTTCATTGATAATTCATTCAATATTTCTTTAAAATCACAATTCTCTGCATAGCTAACTTTAGAAGGTCTGGTTATTGGTAAATCCATTAATATCCCCCGTAAATAGATTAAAATAATAAATATGGAAATTGGTTGAAGTTTCTCTCAAAGATATGGATATTAGGTAGCTTTTACTTCCTTATGAGTTTGATCTCTGGAGGAGTAATTATGATGATGTTCTTACCATTTTTACAGAGAAGTATAGCTTCCCCGCCAGTTTTATCTCTGAATGCCTTTAATTTCTCACCGGCTAATTTAAATTCTTCTGGACTGTCCCTTTCCAGAGTGCTCATATCCATTATGATGGGATTTTTTTCCTCTGTAATCTGGCTCAAAGCAAAATCGAAGTCATCAAGGTTCTTAGCCTTCATGAGAATAATTTCATACAAAGAATGTTCAGGAACAATTATGGTTTCCTGTTCCTCTTTATCCTCATTTTCATCATCTATCCCAATGTTCTTTTTAATTGTATCCAATATATCCTTCATTTCTTTAGGTCCCCTATATAATCAATAATTACATCCAGTAACCTTGAAGCTCCTCCATTCCTCACATCCACTGCAGGTAGCCCGTATTTTTCTTCGAAATTCATGAGTTCAGATTTATCCTTAACATTTCTCAGATTTATTGATAATCCAACAACACTGGTTGGTTCAACTGCCTCTATTGCACGAACTTCATAATCGATTCCCCTTGGTTCCCTGTAGGGATGATTAGGTCTGTGACATACAACTGTAGCGTTGGGCATTGCACCTATAAGTATTGCCGTAGATAAACCCCTTGGGTGTGGATTACCCATTTCAGTTATGCTTGATTGACCTTCTACAAAAATTATATCCGGTTGTTTGAGTTCTTCCATGTATTTGATGGAACCTATAACTGCAGATGCCACATCCATTACAGAAAGACTTCCCGCCCTGAAATTCATATCAACAGGTTGTTCAAAACCCATTTCATCCGTAGAAATAACAACAGCATTTAACCCTTTTTCTTTAGCTGCTTGACCCAACATTCTGGTGGTGGTTCTTTTTCCACATTCCTGTGAGGTTCCTCCAACAAATACAACTGGTGTTTTGTGTTTGTAGCTTAACTTTGGGAGTACTTCTGTGCACATTGGGGGTGCTGTTCCGAAAATTTTGCGTATAACATCCAATCGTGGACTAATTTCCTTAATCACCACTCCCTTGGAGTCGGCGAATTTGAATATTGATTCATTTTGAGCGAGTGGAAGGGATCTAAATGAAGTTACAACGTTTTTACCGCTGTCTATTGCTTCAACTGCGTATTTCAAAGCAGATCCTTCTGCTCCTATTGGGAGCATTATGGCAACACTCTTTGCATCAGTAGTTTCTAAAAGTTCCTTTAAATTTCCTGATACTATGTGGCCACAAAAATTCTGGCCCTGTTTTTCGATGTTATCATCTATGAAACCTACCGCTTCTACTCCCTCAAAATTAGAAAATTTTTCTCCACCTCCACCACATCCTATGATGACGAATGGGTTGAGATCTTGGATTTCTTGAAGAGAAGTTATAAAATACAATGGATCACTCCTATAATTTTTAGTGAATAACTGTGAAACTTAACATTACCTATTTATTTAATAAATGTTAAACCAAGATATATACTTTGGGTAGATACTCAATTCTATTGTGGAGGCATTGGTATGGTAGAAATGATAGAAAGAATACTGAAGGATTTAGGAAGGATAAACGGGGTAAATGGATCATTAGTAGTTGGTAAAGACGGTTTGATTATAGAAAGCGAAGTTCCTGGAGACATTGACTCTGAACTTGTTGCAGCTATGTCATCCGCAGTTTTTGGTACAGCAGAAAGATCGGCTGAAGAAATGAAACATGAACCATTACAACAAGTAATGATAGAAGGGGAAAAAGGAAAAACATTGATGATAGATGCTGGAGAAGGAATTTTAGTAGTGATAACAGACATAGAAATAAATCTTGGATTGATCAGGATAGAAATGAGAAGAAGTGCCGAGCGAGTTATTGACATGTTAACATAAATCCCTTGGCGTTTTCTTAAAGTAAATTAAGGGGATGAACAAATGAGAAAACCCTATGTAATATTGATTGGAAGTGCATCAGGTATTGGTAAATCTACTATAGCCTCTGAATTAGCTAAAGAATTAGGAATCAAACATTTAATTGAAACAGATTTCATTAGAGCCATAGTTCGTGGAATAATAGGTCCAGACTATGCACCTTCACTTCATAAATCTTCATTTGATGCATATTTAACATTGAGGGACAAAGAGCGATTTGATGGAGACACAGATTCATTAATTGAAGCTGGCTTTGAAGATCACGCCTCATTTGTGATTCCTGCTATTGAAAGGGTTATAAGAAGAGCTGTCGATGATTTTGACGATGTGGTAATTGAGGGAGTTCACCTAGTACCGGGATTCATAGATATCGAGAAGTTCCAGAAGGATGCATCCATCCATTTCTTCGTTTTAACTGCAGACAAAGAAGTTCATAAAGAACGATTTGTTAAAAGGGCAATGAAGATTAAAAGGGGAGGAAAACATCTTGAGTACTTCAAAGAAAATCGTGTGATTAATGATTACCTGGTTAAAAGTGCAATTGAACATAATATTCCTGTAATTAACAATCAAACTATTGATAACACTTTGAAACGCATGTTAACACTCATACGTGGAATTTGTAAAGTAATGCTTTTCAAACATTCAGTTGACCAACTTGAAGAAGAAACTTCCATCATCCTAGATAAATACGGAGGTAGAATGGTAGATGTTTCATACTTCCTTCCAGGTTTTGGTGAACCACTCAAAAGAAATGTTAATGTTTTTGACCCTGTTGAGGCCAAACGGTTCATTGAAAAGTTAGATGAAAATCCTAAACGCAAAAAAGACCTTGAGAATCTCTACAGTTTGTCAGACAATGTTCACAGCCATAAGATCTGTGCCCCTGATAAGAAAAGTCTTGAAGCCATGATCAAGGATCTGGATGCTAAAGGTTTGATCTATAGAAAAGAAGAAAAATCTTAAGGACATTAATATTATTATAGTACTGAATTTAGAATTAAGTTATTGTAGTTTAGGAGATTTTTAAGTGAACAACATAAACACAGACTGTCCTGTTTGTAAAAGTAGAAATACTCTGGAAATGACCAGTAAAACCGAAGAAATACCCTATTTTGGGGAAATTCTAGAATCTACTATTATTTGTTCGGAATGTGGTTACAGGCATACAGATACTATCTGTTTAGAACAGAAGGAACCTGTATATTACTCTCTTTTAATAAGTAACGCCAACATAAATGCAAGGGTTGTTAAATCTCAGACCGCAACACTAAGCATACCCGAGTTGGGACTAAAAGTTGAACCCGGACCTAAATCACAGGGATATGTTTCGAATGTTGAAGGTGTTTTAAACAGATTCGAATCTGCAGTGGAAACAGCAATAGAATGGGCAGAAGAACTTGAAGTAAAGGAAAATGCTCTGAAAATAATTGAAAATATTGAAGATATTAAATCAGGAGATGGATCTGCAACCTTAATAATCGAAGATCCCTTTGGCCACAGTGTAATACTTCATGATGATGCAAAACACAGAAAATTAACCCAAGAAGAAGTTGAAAAGTTAAATACTGGTTTTGTTACCATTGATCAGTGATTTTTTTTATGAAAAATGTTGAAGTTATTTCTCATGGAATGAAATTTGTAACCTGACTGACATTGGCATACTATTTTTTTTT
>WASR01000137.1:0-383 GCA_009712615.1 Methanobacterium sp.
TGATTAGTACCTAAACTGATTCGATCTATCTCATTTGTAAGAGCGTGTGTAAAATTAGAAGAATTCATTTTAGAAAAGAAAAGCCAATTTGAATTGATAATAGCGGCGTATAATTGTTTTCGCATGTGAGCTACAAAATTAAATTCAATTTGAGCCGCGATAAGAGTTTGATATCTATTTAATACTGCAATACTACTAATTGCAGCCACATATAACGTTAAAACATTGAATAAGTTTATTTGAATACCTAAATTGTTGAAAATATACATTAGATATACTTCAAACTGCACCATAGATCCTTGATCAATGTTTAAGCCAAATAACCCTAATAAGGGTATTAATAATACGAGACTTATACCCTGAATTAAACTAATTCATACCAT
>WASR01000137.1:450-6557 GCA_009712615.1 Methanobacterium sp.
GAGCTAAAGTAACTTTCTTTGGCATCAACTTCAGCAGATTAATTGAAAAAATGCCGAAAAGACTATATCTAAAACTGGAAAATAATTCGCTGAACATGTTACTTATCAATATTATTACTTGTTTCACTGATTTAAGTTATCTAATTCTATTAATGGGACATATTCGGTATCAAGTTTTCCTAAAACAATGTTATTGTCCATCTCTAACCAAGCATGTGCTTCAAATTTATCTTCTCTAATTACCCCAACTTTGAGATTTGAGGAATAATCATATTTTGAAAGCATAAAATAACCGACAATTGCAGTGGTTAAACATGTTGATCTTGGAATAAGATCAGATGCAACTTCCACTGCCCACAATATATCTTCAAGTTTTTCCCCATTATTTTTACCGGATTTACTAATGCTTGTTATATAATTGTTTATTCTGGAAAAGCTTATAATATGCAGTGAAATGCGAATTAATATGGTGATTAACAAACTTTTCAATACTAAATTTTTTCTTGTTTTTGAAAGTTTTATATATCCATTAAGTATCTGCATTGACTTTTACCAACCCATGGTTCAAAAGATCGTTTATTAACGTTTGGATATCGATTTGACATCTTTCTGTTTCAACATTATATTCTTTCATGATTACTGAAATGATTTCATTAATTTTTATAGGTTTCTGGATTAAATTCCAAATTTTAGCACCAATTGGATTTAAACCATAATATATGCCATCGTTCATGGTAAGAATTGCAGCTTCACCATCGAGTTCACAGGAAATTATATCATCCGCAACTACAACAGTTGTTTTATTAGAAATTTTCATATTTTATCACTGATTTTTTTTCTTAGTATTAATTATTTTATTAATTATATATGTTTTTGAATTTTCTTTGTTCAAATTCAAATGCATTTGTGAATATTATCACATATTAATAAAAAAAATTTAGAAAACTATATATTTCGTCACAAAAACTGATATTATATATAAGAAATATGTGATTTTAGGTGTCACATTATTTTTGTCGATAATCGATTAAACATTAAAAGCAAACGGGGGTATGTAAATAATTAAAAGCAAGCAATTGATTTTTTTTGTTTTAGCATTTGCAATTATACTTGCAATATGTGGAACATCATCTGCTGCAACTGTGCAAAATAATACAACAATAAGTCACACCGATAGTTCTGCAGCCCACATTTTACTGAAAACAAATGCTAAAAAAACTGGTTCCACTGGAGATCCAATTATAACAGGAACTGTTACAATAAACAGATATGGAACTGGAACCTACTACGCTTTAAAAGGAGCAACCATCACTGTGAATTCAACTTCAGGTAGGGTTCTCGGAACAACCACAACAGATCAAAATGGTAATTATTACATCAATTTTTACAGTACAGATACAAGATTCTTAGTGACATCCAGCTTTTTGGGATGTAACTCAACAACGAATACCGTAAATGTTAATTTAAACAGTACTGATGGAATCTATTATGGTACATCTAATTTTAAATTAACACCCAACACAGCTAATTTAACATCAACAGGTACTGGTACCAATATTAAAACAGGAACAAGTAGTGGTTCCGATTTTGCAGGTGTAATAAATGTGAAGATCAATGGAGTAAGTTACCAGGCGTACTGTATTGATTTATACACAAATATTGCGGTGGGAAACAGTTTATTTGTTAACGGACCTTTACCAGGTACTATAGGAGATTTAAACAGTCAGATAGATTGGGGTAAAGTAAATTACATCATTAAAAATTATTCTCCAACAACTGATACTGAAGCTGCGGCTATGCAGTGTGCAATTTGGTACTTCACATCTGTACAATACGGAGCATATCCTGGAAATGACACTTCCCACCCCGGCAGATATCAGTTCATGACCTACAGTGGTGATGGACTTCTAACAGGCGGAGGAACTGCAGTAAGAACACGAGCGCTCCAAATGATAAGTGCCGCCACATCAGTACAATATCCAACCAACATCAACCTGCAGCCAGGCAATGTAAGAGTGCCAAATGGAGGAAGTACAACACTCACAGCCACAGTAACTGATTCCAATGGTAATCCAATGTCAGGCATAACAGTGAACTTCTACACAAATAAAGGAACACTTAGCAGTGCAAGTGGAACAACCAATGCCCTAGGTCAGATAAGCACAATTCTATCCGGACTATCTAGTAGTTCAGCAACCGTATATGCAATGGTAAACGGAACCTATGGTACATTATTATACGATAATCCTGCTAATCCATTACAAAACTTGGTGGCAGTAAATGCGATACCTTACACTTTTTCAGACAGTTCAACAGTAAACTTCGATGTTACATCAAATGTTCAGTTATCACAGACATCCACAACTCCTGTGAATGTGGGAGATACATATCAGTATGTGATAAAAGCACATAACTACGGCCCTAACGCTGCAACAGGAATTCTAATAAGTGATGTGATTCCACCAGGACTCACCAATTACACAGTAACACCATCAGTTGGAACATTTATAAACGGAGTATGGACAATACCCACCCTTGCAAATGGAGCGGAAGCAACACTGACAATAACAGGAACTGCCCTAAGCTCAATGGCAGGAACAACTAACACCAATACGGCAACCATAACTGGTCAAGACCAGTACAACAGTAACTTAAATACGCCATCATTATCGGATGTCTATACGAAAAAATCTGTGCTATCTATCACCAACTCTGCAACCAATAGTAATGTGAATGTTGGTGACACAGGAAAATTCACCATTACCATTTACAACTCCGGACCAGATGCAGCTAGCAACATACAGTTATCTGATATTTTACCAGCAGGTTACTCTGCTTCATGGACTGCAGGTAATTACGCCAATAATATTTGGACTATTAACAGCCTTGCAAGTGGAGGTACAGCAACATTAACATTCACAGGTGCAATTACACCTTCAATGGCAGGAAAAACTACCACAAACCATGCAACTGTGACTTGGGCAGAATATCCAAAAACTGTCACAATTTCAGATTCAACAATTTATGTGAAGGATGCTGAAGTAGCACTATCACAAACAACCAGCGGAACCAATGTAAATGTAGGAGACACAGTAACCTACACAGTCACAGCCAAAAACAACGGACCAGACACTGCAACAAACATCCTAATAAGTGATAACATACCATCCGGACTCACAAATGTCATAATAACCCCATCAATCGGAACCTACAGTAACGGAGTATGGACAATACCAACACTCACAAGCAGCCAAACAGCAACACTCACAATTACAGGAACAGTCGGACCAACCATGGCTGGAAAAAACACAACCAACACAGCAACAAGAACCAGCCAAACAGAATACAACTCACAAGCAACAACAACCACAAGTTCACCAATATACACTAAAAAAGCTGATGTAAAACTCAGCCAAACATCAACAAGCCCAATTAACGTCGGTGACGTTGTAAAATACATAGTGACTGCTTTTAACAGTGGCCCAGACACAGCAAGCAACGTGAACATCAAGGATCTGTTACCATCACAATTGATAGGTGTCATAGCAACACCTTCAGTCGGAACATTCAGTAATGGAATTTGGACAATACCAACCCTTGCAAACGGACAAACAGCAACACTCACAATCACAGGCACAGCAAGCAGTTCAATGGCAGGAACCACCACAACCAACACAGCAACAAGAACCAGCCAAACAGAATTCGACTCACAACCCACAACCACCACAGCAAACGTTTACACCAAAATTGTAAACTTAAATATTTCAAACTCTGCAAATAACGGAAAATTAAATGTTGGAGACACTGGACAGTTCACAATTACAATTAAAAACAACGGTCCAGATGATGCAACCAACATAAACATTAAAGATTTATTACCAGCAGGATTTACAGCTACAGCTACTGATGGAATCTACGATGGAACTACTTGGATCATAAACAATCTTGCAAGTGAAAATTCAGCAACACTAACATTTACAGGAATAATAACACCTTCAATGGCAGGAAAAACAATCACCAACCATGCTACAGCCACATGGACAGAATTCCCTAATACACTACCAATTTCAGATGCTACAATTTATGTTAAAGATGCTGAAGTAGAACTATCACAAACAGTTAATAGTCCTGTGAATGTGGGAGATGTAGTCAAATTTGTTGTGAAAGCCACAAACAAAGGACCAGACGATGCAACAAATATTATTATAACTGATCTTGTTCCAACAAGTCTAAAGAATGTGATTGTTACTCCTTCAATTGGAACATTCAGTAATGGAGTATGGACTATACCCACCCTTGCAAACGGACAAACAGCAACTTTAATTATTAGAGGAATTGCCACCAAGTCAATGTGCGGCATTAATACAACTAACACAGCAACAAGAACCAGCCAAACAGAATACAACTCACAAAATAATGTATCCAAAATAAGTGTATACACTAAAATCGATCCTGTCGATATTGAAGTTCTTCAGATGCCGTGGTATTACAATGCAGATACACAAGATTACCAATATCTGTATGAATGCCATAACACCCCAGTATTCACAACACTAGCTATAAACCAAGGACCAGACGATGCAACAAACTTAGTCATCCAATACACAATAGGAAGCGGATTAAAATACGAAGGATGCAGCCTAACAGCAGGAACCGTAACACAAAATGGAAACACACTAACATGGACCATAGACTACATTCCAAATGGAGGCTATGCAATCATGAAAGTCTTCACCACCATAACAGAAACAGGCACACAAACACCTAACCTAACAAACACAGCAACACTACAAAGCGTAGACCAAGAAGAAATAGACACAACCAACGACCAATCCACATGCAAATTAACAGTACCAACATCCGCAGATATACAAGTCACACAAGATAATCCTGTGATTAATAATGGTCAAGTATCTATAACAGTGCATGTCACTAATAATGGGCCAGACACTGCCACAGGAGTATTAGTAAACAGCATATTGAGCGGTTTATCTTTTAAATCTGCAAGTATGAATATTGGAAGTTACAATTCAAACACTGGAATATGGAATATAGGAAATTTACTAAACGGACAAAGTGGAACACTTAATTTAGTATTCACTGCAACAAACAGTGCTATTAAAAGTACTTTCTATAGTGATAGAAATGATGCAGTAGAGTTTGATTGGAACGCAACCAATGATGCACAAACTAAAATAGTTAACTCAGGATATAAGCCAAGTGCAGATATTGATGTTATTCAAATACCGTGGTATTACAATGCAGATACACAAGATTACCAATATCTGTATGAATGCCATAACACCCCAGTATTCACAACACTAGCTATAAACCAAGGACCAGACGATGCAACAAACTTAGTCATCCAATACACAATAGGAAGCGGATTAAAATACGAAGGATGCAGCCTAACAGCAGGAACCGTAACACAAAATGGAAACACACTAACATGGACCATAGACTACATTCCAAATGGAGGCTATGCAATCATGAAAGTCTTCACCACCATAACAGAAACAGGCACACAAACACCTAACCTAACAAACACAGCAACACTACAAAGCGTAGACCAAGAAGAAATAGACACAACCAACGACCAATCCACATGCAAATTAACAGTACCAACATCCGCAGATATACAAGTCACACAGAATTATAACAAATATTTGGAAGGTGACGACATATATGCAGATATTTATATCACAGTAACAAACAATGGTCCAGACACAGCTACCGGTGTTGTAGTAAATGATAAACTACCTGCAGGTCTAACATTCGTAGCTTCAGATCTTGATAACTACGATCCAACAACTGGAAATTGGAATATAGGAAACTTAAATAGTGGGGAAACACAAACAATCAAAATAACTGTAATTATCACTCAAGACTCTACTAATACAGCATATACAGACAGAAGTGATTCAATAGAATTTGATTGGAACGCAACAAACGACGGACAAACACTAAGCATATTAGACACACCCCCAGTAAGTTAACTAAAGTTAACTTATTATATTTTATTTTTAACAAAAATAAAATAATACAATAAAGGAGGATAATGATGAATCAAAGGGATCAAAAAGAATATGAATCTCCTAAATTAAAAA
>WASR01000340.1 GCA_009712615.1 Methanobacterium sp.
ACAACGGACGGTCCGCTCCCTGTTGGTCCGTGGTGCGGGGAGTTGTACTTTGCATAGTCCCAAGTTTTCCATCCGTTAGCGATGTTGAGTTCGATCCATCTGTGAAGGGGATAGCTTCCTGTTGTGTGTCCAATGATCCTCACAGCTATTCCTGCCTTGGATAATTTGTTGTACAGCCATCCACTGTCTGCCCAGCAATCTCCGTAACCGCAGTTTTCCATTACACTGGGACTGGACTGGCCCTGAATATCTTCAAATTTAGCCTCTGCATATCCTATGGAATCAACTATTGCCTGTGCACTTGAGCCACTTTTGATGGTTGTTAAGCTTTTTGAAAGTGGTGCTACAGAAACGTAGTTTGGTAACCTGTTGTTTGCTGCCTGGAATGCAAGAATTTTACTGAAACTGTAAACCAGATTCTGGAATTTAATGGTTCCGAGGGAACTGTTTTCATTGTTTGGTGCTTTACCGTTGGCGTAGATGTATGATCGTGTGGTTTTAGCGAGGTTGATGTATTGAGTCTTTGTTAACTGTCCTGTTTTAACATTTTCAACTGGTTTTGAGGCAGCTGTTACGTTTTTAAGTGTGATTGAACTTGTTTTTTTATTGCTGATTAGATATATGTCGTCTGTAATTAGCTGAAGGAACTGTGGCATTGTGACTTTGTAATTGTTTATGTTCACATAGCAAGGTAGTTTCTGATTGGTATCGTAGTAAGATTTAACTTTAGCTGCTGCAGTGTTAATTTGTTTTTGTGTGAAATTAATTTTAACAACAGACTGTTTTACCGTTGTTGTTTTTGTGTGATTTAGGGCGGTTGTACTGCTTGTTGAAGCTGCAGAAACACCTCCCAAATTAAATATCAGTACCATGCCCACCAGCATGAATACTGGTAATATCCAATTTCGCTTAATTTTACCGCCTCCATATCCAAAAAAATACGTGAAAAAAATCTTTGATGTTGTTAAATTTCATACTAACCTTTATAAAATTTACGGTTTTAATTTTAAAAAAAAAGAAGTATTAATGGTTATTTGAAGGATTAAGTCCAGTATAGGAGAGAATGGGTTTGGCAGTCGGATTATGACTGATCTAAAAGATGAGATAGCAGTGTGCATAATTCTATTTGCTTGTTTAAACGGATTTTTCAATGTTCTGTTAGGTTTATTTCGTCTAAAAATCTAAGTTCAGGGAATCCTACAACTCCTGCTCTTTTCATCACATTTTTCAGATCCGTTGAACTGGAGAATTTTTTTGCAGCATCTAAATCCTCCCATTTTGTGATTACCACAATTTCATTGGGATGGTTAGAAACGCTAAGTATTTCAGCTCCTTTAGAACCCATAGTCTCTCTTTTTTTGCTGTGTTCATCAAAAACTTTTTTCCACTCATTAAAATCTTCAACCTTCTGAATTGCCATGAGGTAAATCATTGAAAATCATCTCCAGAAAATTCTAGTTCTTAGTTTCGACAACTATGCAGTGACCTTCAGTGGATCCAATATTTTCTGTCTGATGAGATCCAGCTTCTATCCATTTGACCTGTCCTTCAACTAATTTGAATACTTCAGTTTCACCGTTTGGAAAGTTCAGTTTAAATTCTGCATCCTTCACAACGTAGATCACATGATCATTTGGGTGGTTGTGCATAGGAGACTTTTCCCCAGGTTTTAATTTAATTTCTAAAACACGAACCCTTTTATTTTCTAAAAGAAGGTTATATCCACTTTTTGCTACTTCCATTACATCTGGAATATCGTTCATATCTACATTCCTCCATTAAATTTGGTTAAGCTCAATCTGAATGGTTGAATTTTATGAAGTGGGTATCAAATGATTGAGTTCTAAGAAAAAAGAAAGAAAATTGGGGTTCATTCTTTCGGCCCAATATCCTTAAATTTAACAGAACACGATTCTCCACCCACACCCCAGTGGGACTTTGGAATTTCATTAATTAATATTTCCACGGCTTGTGCAGGCACATCAACCTCAACAAACACTTTGGTAATGTTTTCAATCAAGTAGTCAATTTTTTCTTGTTCAAAACCTTTCCAGACATTTATCTGTACCATTGGCATTATTAACACGTCCAAAAATATTTATTTTCAATTATTGATTGGTATTATTTATGTTCACACTGGAATAAGTAATGTTCCCAAACCATTAAATAGATTCTAATTTGGATTTAAACCAGTTTTAACACCTTTTATCCAAAGTTAATGAAGATTTGTTAATACTAAACTAATCTATTCAATTTCTGGAAATTATTTACGTGGGATCGGATCATAGTGTTAGTAAACACTTAACTACCTGGTAGTTCATAAGATGGGCATGATTCAATCCTTTGTTTATTTTAGGATACCTCCATTACAACTGACTTTTTAAAACTGAAATCAAAGACAAAAATAATCTAAAGAAAATATATAGGAGGTTAAAATCAGAATGATGAAAAAAATTATTTTATTAGCAGTTTTAGGAATATTTCTAACCGTGACATTGACATCTGCTTCTGCTGCAGCAACCAATGGAACTCAACAATCAGCACAGCCCAAATTTCAGCACAACAATCAAAACACAGGTCAATCACCCTATGTTGGTCCTCAGAAAAATCAGACAAAATGGGCCTATCAAACAGGATCTGCTGTAGTTTCATCCCCTGTTATGGATTCTAAAGGGAATATCTACTTCGGATCCAATGATGGATGTGTTTATTCATTGACTTCCAAGG
The DNA here is from genome assembly GCA_009712615.1 of Methanobacterium sp. GTDB lineage: Archaea > Methanobacteriota > Methanobacteria > Methanobacteriales > Methanobacteriaceae > Methanobacterium_B. The sequence continues at coordinate 2,728 of WASR01000340.1, forward strand.
GTGACTTAAGATGGAAATATCAAACCCATGACGTTGTAACCAACACACCTACCATTGGTGCAGATGGTACAGTGTACATCGGTAGTGACAAGCTCTACGCATTCACATCCACTGGAAAACTAAAATGGTCCTACAAAACTGCAGATGGAATTTCAACAGATGTTGCTATTGGAAATAACAACATCCTGTACTTCGGTGCCTTGGATGATTCAGCCCAGTATCAAAAATTCTATGCAATGTACACCAACGGAACCATCAAATGGAGGTACATTGGAAGTGATCTTTTCGTGGGATGTCCTGCAATAGGAAAAGACGGCACAATCTATGTGGCTAACAACAACGGCCATCTTTACGCATTTAACTTAAATGGAACGGTGAAGTGGGCATGCCCAACTAAGACCACACTCGTAAACTCACCAGTAATAGGTTCTGATGGAACCATATATGTGGGAACCTACCTATACGAGAATCAGAAAACAGGGAAACTATTTGCAATTAGACCTAATGGATCAGTTAAATGGAAATATAACACCGGAGACATAAGTTACGATACCCTTGCAATAGCCAATGACGGCACACTATATGTCGGATCCAACAACAAAAAACTCTACGCATTTAGGAAGGATGGATCCATTAAATGGATCTACAAAACAAGCGCAGCAATAAATTCAGCACCTGCAGTCGGTGCAGATAAAAAGATATACATAACCAGTACTGATGGTAAATTATACTGCCTGAACCCCAATGGCACAACCAAATGGAAATACAACAATGGAGGTTATATATACATCTCCTCACCAGCCATTGCCAAGGATGGATCTCTTTACATAGGGTCTTTCAAAGGACAGTTAACAGCATTTAAATCATAAAAAAATTTACATTTTTTTTACAATCTTATTTTTTTTTGTAATTGAGATTATAAATGGAATTTGTTAGAATTCAACAGATGGTAAAATGTTAAAATTTACTATGAAATCTTGAGGAATTTATAAGTTGATTCTGGATATTTTATCAGTGCATTTCAGTATTAGTTAACTCTACAGCAGTTCCTGTGACTGTTACCATAATTGTGTTTCCCACGGAACCGCCTAGGTTGTTGTATTCAACACGCGTGCCTATAATTGCGTTTGCGCCCATCTTTTCAGCCTTTTCTTTCATGCTTTTAATGGCAATTTTTCGTGCTTCACCAAGCTGCACCTCAAATTGTGTCTGTTGCTTCTTAACAACACCCTTAACTTCTCCCAACATGTCCTTGTACAGGTTAGCACCTATCAATGATTCTCCTGTAACCAGGCCCATGTGTTTTTCGACATGTTCCCCCAGAACTGTTGAAGTAGTAAAAATCTGAATAACATCATACCCCCATCAAGTTTAATAATTTTTTTATATCAAATTTTGGAAACCTAAATTTCAATCGACATTCCAAACACTTGATCAAATTTAAGTTGTTTCAAATATAAATTTTAGAAGGTTTGACCTTTTTTTAGATAGTTGTGGTTTCATGGTTTTAAGATCTCGTCTGCATATTCAGATATTGTGAAGCAGAATGTTGCACCCTTTCCAAGTTCAGATTCTACCCAAATGTTACCATCGTGTCTATCAACTATTCTTTTACAGATGGACAAACCCATACCAGTACCTTCATACTCTTTTCTGGTGTGAAGTCTTTTGAAAATGTCAAATATCTGGTCATGATACTTTGGGTCTATGCCTATTCCATTATCGCTCACTGTTACTAACCAGTGATTCTCAAATTTTTGGGCTGAAATATTAATTTCTACATGTTTTTGGTAGTGAAATTTGAGGGCGTTTCCAATCAAATTCTGTAACAGTTGCTTAATTTGGACGGGATCTGCCTTGATTTCTGGCAGATTTTCGTAATGTATAGCTGCATTTGATTCAGTGATGGAAGATTTAAGATCCAACAAAACAGTGTCTACTAGAACATTTAAATCAATCCACTGAAACTCTGATGACCTGCTGTTCAATCTGGAGTAGGATAATAAGTCATCAATTAATTTTTTCATCCTCTGAGCACCTTCAACAATAAAATCAATGTATTCATCTGCATTGTCATCTAATTTGCCCCTGTAACGTCTTTCTAAAAGTTGGGTGAAACTTGAAACCATTCTCAGAGGTTCCTGAAGATCGTGGGATGCAACGTATGCAAACTGCTCCAATTCTTTGTTGGATATCATCAGTTGATTGATCATGTGCTTCAAACTCGTCTGGGCAACTATTAATTCATTGTTGGTTAGTTGTAGTTCATTTTTTGTGGATCTCAAGTTTTCATTGGAGGCCTGCAATTTTTCGGTGAGTTTCTGCCCCTGTTCAAATAGTCTTTGTTTAAGATTTTCAACTTGTTTCCGTTCGGTGATGTCATGTCCGACAAAAAGGGCCCCATTTAGCCGGTTATTCCTGTAGATCATCTTTATATTGAAAAGCATCCAGCTTAACTCTCCATAATTGTCCATTATCTGGTACTCGATGTTTTCGTTTATATTTTGACCTTTCATTGCTTTATTGATCATACATTCAAAATTCTCACGGCTTTTTGGCTCTAAAATATCCAGGGGATTTTTGTTCATCAGTTCTCCCTTTGAGAGCCTTATGAGTTTGCAAAATGCATCATTCACACTCTTAAAACTTGGGCCATTAAAATCAATTTCAAATATTGGGGTTGGTGCACAGTTAACCAGATGTTTATATTCCTTTTCACTCTCTTGAAGGGCTTTTTCCATTTTTTTTCTTTTAGTTATGTCTAAAATAAGTGCTACTCCATTAAAACAGACTTCATCAAGCATTGCACATGCTATGATTATGGACATGTGTGATCCGTCTTTTCTCTTGTACACCTTTTCAAAGGGCTTTTGATTGGCTCCAAAGGTTTTAAGTTCCATTATAGAGGCAACATCTGTGTACCTGTATTCTGGTGGCGTCATATCATACCAGTCCAATGCCCCGGACTCGAGATCATCCCTGGTGTAACCCACCATTTCAAGAAATTTGTCGTTTGCATCAATTATTTTGTGGTCCATGTTCCAGTAGATCACTCCGAAAAGCCCGGATTCATAAAACAAACCTGATTCATACAGTCTACAGTACCTATTTTCATATTCAACTAATGCCTCTTCGAAACTTGTAACTGGTTCTATTCCCTTCACATGTTTTATGTTGATGATATGCGATTTTTCGTCACATTTTTTAATTTTAATAGACTCCCCGACACTCACAACGTGGTGTATAATGAATCTCACAGTTCCATCAACAACAACAGGGTAGTTGATTGAGTTCCACCTTAATTTTTCAATTTTTTTATCAGACGATCGTGGGATGTAATGATCTATGATGCCAAGATCATCAGGATCACCAGTTTTAATCACCTTAGAAATAGATTTTCTCACATGGTCCAGGTTCTGGTCTGCAAAGTCTTTATCATCTGCAGTTTTAATCAATTCAAAAAAGCTTTTCCCAATTAGATCACCTTTATTCATCCCTGTTCTTTCGAGATAAACATCTGTTACTCCTACGATGGTGAAATTGGGAATATCAGTTTTAAGAATTAATTTAGATTCTGGCAATGCATTAAAAACTTGTTCAAACTCCGAACAATCCATTGTTTTATCAATTCCATTTGAAACCGTCACAAAATCACCCGATAAAAATCATAACAATTACACAAAGAGACCGATGTTATTATTATTGGTTGAAGAGAATATTAAACTATCGTTAGTTTTAAATATAGAAACTTTTAATTTAAAAATTTTAAATGAGTGGATGAATAA
>WASR01000021.1:0-1834 GCA_009712615.1 Methanobacterium sp.
TGATCTTAAATTTACAGCAGCTAAATTTTATCAAATTAACAATTGTTTTATATTGTATTTTATTTAGTAAACCTTTTTTTGTTTACAAAAAAAAATTATTAAAATATCAATCAATCACTTCAAAGGCTACTGTACTGAAAATAGGTCCCCTAACATCAATCAGCTTGTTGTTGCTAGTTATATAGTTTAATGCAACTTCCTCAAGTTTGAGATTTACGTCTGAAAGTGATTTTGCAAGGGTGGTTCTGAATTCAGATTCTGTTTCGCCACCAACTATCATTTCTTCAATCATATAGCAGGCCTTAGCAATCACACCATCCATGTATGTAATTCCCAGTGGAATACCATTTTGGACTGTTTCAATAGATAATTCGCTGTTTAAATTATTTTCTGGCAGGCCTACAATATTTCCATCATTAATATAAAGGGAGTTCCATGAAGCTGGCCCTAGTAAACGGGTGTTTGCTTCAGGTTCAAGGATTTTGACCCTAATATTTCGGCCCAGAAATTCACCTTCAAAGGCAGTAAATTCACATGGTGATTCTTCCTCACCGTACTCAAGAAATTTTTGTTTCAAAATTTCCATCAACTCACGTCCTTCAGAACTGAATGGATAGTAATTAATGTGTAACATTGAAGCAAGTTCTCTGTCGGTTATATGCCATTTAGCATAGGTTTGAGGATAAACCATTTCCCGAACATCGGTTTGATTATGCAAAATCATGGCTATTCTTTCTGCACCAACTCCGAGGTTCATCACCTGTTTATCAATACCATAATGTGAGAGCGCAATTGGAGAATAAAGGCCGAAGGTGGCCACTTCCACCCATTCATTAAGCTTAGGATGGTAACCATAAACTTCAGTTTGTGTTCCTGGGATGTAGTATTTTGATTTTTTTTCATCAGGAACAAATTTAAATTTTTTAAATCCAAAATGCTGAAGCAAATTTTCTGAAACCGCCATACCCAAGTGGAGTGAAATCTCATCATCTACCCATACACATGAAGCAGAATGATAAGTCATTAAATGACTCATATCTTCCCTTTGTTCTCTTCTAAAGCAACGATCTATTGAAAATAGCTTTAAGGGTAATTTACTCTGATTGTGTAGGGATTGTAGTGTTAAGAACCATCCGCTTGTCATGTGGGATCTTAGGGTGGTTCTTGATGAAACTGGTTTAAGCTCTCGAAGTTCAGGAAATACATTTTCAAGGATCCTTAAACCAACAGAATCTTCCACGTCCAGCGCCACAGAGACATGATGTACCAGATCATCTCCACTTTCATCACCCTTCTTGTAACCTCTAAACACTTCTTTCAATGCCTGAATTTTATCATCATTAATTTCAACACCGATTTCTTCAATCACTGCTATTTTATCCATCCCAATACCTATATCCGGTCTGGGTAATCCTGCCAAGTAAAAACAACGATCAAGAACTGCAGGGGCTTCAGGGCCAAACTGCCGGTAAATATCGTCCTGTTCAACAAATACTGGATTTACTGTTTCATTAAATCCTAGATTCAGATAGGCTTGTCTCAACTCCCAAATGGTGTTATATAGCATGTGGGATTGACCTGTTCTAATCTGAATACGTGGATACTCATAGTCAGTATGGGGCTTTTTCAGTGTTTGGGCAGTTTCAACCCAAGCTTTTTCAAAATCTTTTCTTTCTGATTTTAATAGTTTATTTGTTTTCAAAATGATGTCCCCATGGGATTTCTATTCTGTAATAACTTAACCATCACACAATAGGATTTTTGTGTTGATCACTTTTATATTTAATTTTATAAATTTTTAGCTGAAACAAAAAATAAATACCAATATGAATAA
>WASR01000021.1:1869-6481 GCA_009712615.1 Methanobacterium sp.
CCATAGTATGGAAAGATCGATACATGAATGCGACGTACTCGTAATTGGTTCGGGCGGAGCAGGATGCCGGGCAGCTATTGAAGCAAAAAAATATAATTTGAACGTTACCATAGTTTCTAAAGGGTTATCTTTTAAATCTGGATGTACAACACTTGCTGAAGGTGGTTATAATGCCGCGTTTGGATATGTTGATTTAGAAGACAGTGTGGAATCCCATTTATTTGATACAATCAAGGGTGGGGCGGATCTAAATGATATGAAATTAGTTCAAATTTTAGTCAACGAATCTAAGGACAGATTGATAGAATTAGAATCATACGGGGCAATATTTGATAGGCAAGAATCTGGAAAACTAAATCAACGCCCATTTGGGGGTCAGAGCTTCAGAAGAACTTGTTTCCAGGGGGATAGGACTGGACATGAGATGATGATGGCTTTAAAAGAGGAAGTTATCAAGCAAAATATAAATACTGTGGATGAAGTTGCAATAACTTCTTTAATCATGGATGAAAGGAACGAAGGAGTAATTGGAGCGTGTGGAGTATCCTTAAAGGATTCAAAGTTCATGGTATTCAAATCTAAATCCGTTATCCTTGCAAGCGGTGGTGCAGGATGGCTTTACCCTGTCACATCCAATGCTGTACAAAAAACAGGGGATGGGTACACCCTTGCCTACTCTGCTGGTGCAGATATGATAGATATGGAAGAGGTCCAATTCCATCCCACAGGAATGCTCTACCCTGCATCAAGGAGAGGAGTTCTTGTAACTGAAGCAGTACGTGGAGAAGGTGGAAAACTTTTCAATGTAAACATGGAACGGTTCATGAAGAATTATGATGAAAGGGGAGAACTTGCCACCAGGGACGTGGTAGCAAGAGCTATTTACAACGAAATCAGAGAGGGAAGGGGAACAGATAACGGCGGAGTATATTTGGATGTCAGCCATCTTGATCCCGAGTTAATAGAAGAAAAACTTGAAACTATGCTCTTACAATTTCTTGATGTGGGCGTTGACATAAGAAACCAAGCCATGGAAGTTGCACCAACTGCTCATCATTTCATGGGTGGAGTTAAAATTAATTCCGAATGTGAAACCACCATAAAAAATCTGTACGCAGCAGGAGAGGTTGCAGGTGGAGTTCACGGAGCAAACAGGTTGGGAGGAAATGCTTTAGCAGAAACTCAGGTATTCGGTAGGCGTGCAGGAGAATCTGCAGCAAAAAATGCGGTTGAAAAGGAGCAGGAATCCAACGAGGCTTCAATAAAACTAGAAGAAGAAAGGATTAACAGTTTGTTTAAAGATGGAAGTATTCGCCCCCATGAACTCAAGTCCGCCTTGATGGAGATCATGTGGGAGAATGTGGCAATAATAAGAAATGAAAGCGGCTTGAAATTGGCACTAGCAAAGATAGAAGAAATCCAAAACAAGCTTACTGACATGAAAGTTTCAAATGGTTCAGGTTACAGTAAAGACCTCCTTGATGCCATTGAAATTCAAAATATGCTCGAAGTAGCATCACTCGTTACTCAATCTGCTTTAATCCGTCGTGAGAGTAGAGGATCACAGTTTAGAGAAGATTATCCCGATAGGGATGAGAGATGGAACAGAAGTATTGTGATGAACAAAAATAAAGATTTCAGCTACATAAGAAGGGGTCTGGGCTGTAGTGCATGTAAATTAGGAAGTTAAGACCCAATTATCGCGTGATAAACGGGTTAACTCCTTTTTTATATTCCATGCCCTGACCGGGACTTGAACCCGGGTAATAGGATCCGCAATCCTACGTGATATCCGCTACACTACCAGGGCCTAATTCATAATTTCTAAATTCTTTTATCCAAATTTAAAAAATAGGATCAAGCAACATAGAACAATTTAACTTTTTATGTATTTAAGGTTTGACCTTGAAATGAAATTTTTTTAACATGTTCATGGATTAATTAATGGAACTATGTAACTCAACTGGATCCAGGTCAACAAGAGTCCAAGCACAGAACCAGCAATAACCTGCGATGGGGTATGTTTTTTAAGTTTCAACCTACTCCACATTACCAGGGGTATTATTAATCCCATTAAGACTCCCACAGTGCCGAAGGTAAATATGAATGCTGCGGTTGGACCAGCTATTCCCATGGCATGTATACTGATCTTCCAGTAGAAGTTAATTATGAGAATTATCAGGGTGTTTGTACCGTAAATTAACATGAAAACAGATACAATGGCAGGCGCACCAAACCACAACAACACTAAAAATCCAAGTAAATAGGAACAAATAGCGAAAATTAGGGGGACTGTTCTTTTAGTACGGTCTGTTATATCCAGATCGGTGTGCATTTTTTTAATAAGAATTAATGACGTTGAAATAGGTATTAATGCACCAAATATTACGCTGATCAAAGCAGGGACAACGAAGTGATCAGGACCTGCAAGAAAATAATTTAAAATAATAAAGGTTGGAATTGAAATAACAGGCGGATGGGCCACCATTGATATGAACTGGGCCGCATTTATTTCTGATAAATGATTAGTCTGAATATTATTCATGCTTTAACCTAACAAAGACAGATCTACAATAACAATCCAAATCTATTAAACATTGGAGAAACAGTAATAAATAGATATTGCAATAAGTAGGGCCACGATTATTAAAAATCCAACACACTTGAACTTACCTACCTACAATGAAGGGGCCATAATTGAACTCTATAATACATTCCAGGCATTATCAGTTACAATCCAATATATAATTTGTAAATATAACCTTCATATGATTTAACAGCTACTGCAACGCTTTTAGTGTTGTCCATATCTGGAGAGGAACATATTTCCTGGCCATGCAGACGATTCAGTTCTACCAAACGATATTCCCTGTCTTTTAACCTGTTTTCGAGCCAGCTATTGGCAATTTTACTGGCAGAATCAAGATTGTCTTCTGAAATTGAAGATGAGATCTGTTCTAGAATCGATGGTTCCAGTGTATTATCAGGTACTGACATTAAATCGAGGGTATCCTGCGCCTCATGAAACATGACCAATTCCAAATTTGAAACTGAAGGATCGAAGTGGATATTGGTAACAGCAGCTAAAATAATAATAAGTGGTATGAGGGCAAGTAATGCATCATAACAAAAAAATATTCCACATTCCTCTTTTTTAATCATTTTATCAACCTGTTGGGTGAATAATTAAAATTTTGGATGTGGATAGAAATGATTATTTGTCTTGGATGGCCTTCACAATTTTATCCTTCTTTTTGATTGATTTGAGGGCAGCTTTTTGAACTTTATCCTTCATTTGTTCGAAATCGTCAGGTTCAATATCTCCGACGATTTTCTTTATCTTAGTGTAAGCGGCTTCCCTAAACAGGGGCTTTAACTCTTCTTCGCGCCCATCTTCCTTGATCAATTTAGAAATTCCAGAGTTATCTACCACTCCGATTTCATTAATTTTCACACCTGCACCTGAAACAACTTTCTTGACCCTAGTTGCCAGGTTTTCAGGTGCTATGATCATGAGTGAATCAACTGAAACTCCCAGTGGGTCAATTTCGAGTTTTTCAAGCATGCTTAAAACCTTGGGATTCACCATTTCACGGATTTTTTCCTCGGAAAAACTCAGCCCAAGACCTGTTGTTTGGCTAATTTCATGGGCATCTCCTCTTAAACCACCGTTGGTCACATCTGTCATTGCATGAACTTCTGGCAAAAGCCCGGCATTAAATATTGCTTCAGAAGCCTTTATGAAACTGATATCCATGGTTTCCTGTACAACATCAAACATACCGTGATAAATAGCTGTTGTTGATATTGTTCCTCCACCAGAACCTTCTGTAAGGAGAATAACATCTCCTGATTCTGCTCTTTTCCTAGCGGTTGGAGCATACTCAGAAATTCCCACGGCACCTACAGCACTAACCAACCTGTCTCCTAAAACCATGTCTCCACCAACTCTAAGGGTGCTTCCAGCAACCAGGGGAACATCTACAAGTTCAGAAACTGCACAGACACCAGCCGTGAAGTCGAACAATTTTCCCACATCCCCATCATCAGCAAGGTGAAGATCACTCAACATCGCTATAGGATTTGAGCCCATAACGCAGACATCCCTTAGTGTGGCCCTTGCAACATGGAAACCACCAAGAAATGGGTATTCACTCAACCTAGAATGAATTCCATCTACTGCTGTTGTTATGTAAACATCTTTACTATCTACAGTAGATTTAACTACTCCTCCATCATCTTGAGCTGAGGGGGATATGTAAGAGCTTGTTTTTGAACTGGAAACTATTTCTGCAATTTTACGGTGAACAAAGAAATCTCCAGCACCACGGGATCCTACTCCAATATCTCCCATGGATACACTGGATTGGGTGTAGTTTATCAGATCCCTCATGAATTCGTCTGGATAGGAATCGATAGTCAAGGTATTTTTAACCTCTTCAATGACAGCAGAGGCCATCTCTTCTGCTTTGTCGTTATCCAGATCTTTAAACTCTAATATTTTGTTTACTAAATTTTTCTGGACAGTTTCTTCATCTTCCTCTTTAATTGATCTTCTCACGAATCCTTCGATATCCACATGCCACACCTTTCTTATATTTAGTTAATTTTT
>WASR01000101.1:0-4128 GCA_009712615.1 Methanobacterium sp.
AATTTTTTATTCATAGACTCAAAAGTCTTAATGAGTGTATTTTAATAATGTAGGACGTTATAAATCTAGTCATAGGAGGATTTCGATGAATATTCTTGTAGTTGGAACCGGAGCAAGAGAACATGCTATATGTAATTCGATTAAAGATGCAGAATTGTACTCTATTATGAGCAACAAAAATCCTGGAATAGCCAGAATTTCAAAATACCAAATAGGAAATGAAAAGGATATTGAGGGTGTCAAAAAATTTGCTAAGTCTAATAATATTGACATGGCAATAATTGGTCCAGAAGCACCGCTCGAAATGGGTATTGTAAACGAACTTAGTGAAGAAGGAATCGGCTGTGTGGGACCTACAAAGGAAGCAGCACGTATTGAAACTGACAAGGCATTTATGAGAGACTTGTTTGAAACCCATAAAATAGGGGGATCAATTGTATACAAAGTATTTGATAATGTTGGTGATGCTGGAGATTTTATTGATAATTTTGATAAAGATGTTGTAATCAAACCAATTGGCCTCACAGGTGGAAAAGGAGTCAAAATTGTAGGGGAACATCTTGAAGATGGCGATGCAGCCAAAAAATATGTGGATGAAATAATAAATAACAAAATCAGTGGTCACGCTCAAGTAGTAATTGAAGAAAGGCTTATAGGAGAAGAATTTACTGTACAGGCGTTTGTTGATGGTGACAAAATTTTACCCATGCCTGCAGCACAGGATCATCCCCATGCATACGAAGGAGATCAAGGACCTATAACCGGGGGTATGGGTTCATATTCAGATGCCACAGGGTTACTCCCATTCCTCGATCACAAAAGTTACAGGAAAGCAGTCAAGATCATGGAAGACACTGTGAAAGCAGTAAAAACTGAAACAGATCCCTACAAAGGTATTTTATACGGTCAATTCATGCTGTGTAGTGATGGTCCGAAAATGGTCGAATACAACGCACGTTTTGGAGATCCTGAGGCCATGAATGTGTTACCTCTCCTTAAAACGGATTTTGTTGAAATTTGTGAAGGAATCGTCGATGGAAATCTTAAAAAAGCTGAGTTTGAACACAAATCTACGGTTTGCAAGTACATAGTACCAAAGGGCTATCCAGAAACAGCTAAAGCTGGACAGGTTATAGAAGTTGATGAAACAAAAATCAACGATGCTGGAGCTATGGTGTACTACGCTGCTGTTAATGAGAAGGACAACAAAATTTTCACCTCAGCTTCAAGGGCTTTGGGTATTGTGGGTGTTGGTAACACCATCTCCGAAGCTGAAGAAATATGTGAGAAGGCTACAAGTTACGTGAAAGGAGACGTCTATCACAGGAGTGATGTTGGTACAGAAGAATTAGTTCAAAAGAGGGTGGCAAATATGCAGAAGCTCAGATTTGAAGCAGGATTGAGATTTTAATTTTCATCTTCTTTTTTTTTAGTTAAATTTAAATAAAAGGGGTTTAATATATTCTAATTCTTAAGAGAAATGCTTTATGGGGAGTAATGAATGAAACATCTACTATCAGTTTTGGATGCTAAGGATGAAATATTTGAAATTTTGGAGCTTGCTGGGAAGTTCAAAGAAGACCCGTATGGTCTGAAACCACTAGAAAATAAAACTCTAGCCATGATCTTTGAAAAAGCTTCAACACGTACAAGAATTTCATTTGAAATGGCAATGTTACATCTTGGAGGTAATCCCCTTTATCTATCGGCTGCAGATATGCAGCTTGGACGTGGTGAGATCATCGAAGATACAGCGATGGTAATGTCACGCTATGTTGATGGGGTTATGATAAGGGCCAAGGAACATGAGGAAGTAGTAAAATTTTCTGAATATTCTACTGTTCCAGTTATCAATGGCCTTACAAACAAAGAGCATCCTTGTCAAGCTTTAACAGATATTTTCACGATATATGAGCATAAACAGAGTTACAAGGTTAAAATGGCATTTTTAGGAGACGGAAACAACGTTTGTAATTCCTTGCTTCTAGCTTGTGCTTATGTTGGGATGGACATGACAGTTGTGTGTCCCACTGGTTATGAACCAGACTCTGGAATATATGATGAAGCATTAAAAATAGCAGAAAAGACTGGATCGAAGATTGAAATCACTCCAATAGTTAGTGAAGGAGTTAAAGACGCAGATATCATCTATACTGATGTCTGGGTAAGCATGGGAGATGAAGCTGAAAAATTAAAGCGAATCGAAGATCTTAAAAATTATCAGGTCAACATGGAACTCCTAACATTTGCAAAACCAGATGCATGTGTAATGCACTGTTTACCCGCCATTCGCGGCCAGGAAATTACCGATGAAGTAATGAAGAGTGATCGTTCCATCATATGGGATCAAGCTGAAAATAGGATGCATGTACAGACCGCAGTTTTGTACAATATTCTAAAATAAAAAAATAGATATGAGAATCCTACATGGACTCTGGGGCCTCTATTCCAATTAACTCAAGGCTGTTTCTGATGGTTATTCTGAATTTATCAACAATCAAAAGCCTTAAATTTTCTTTTTCAGAACCTATTACTGGTAGGGCCTTGTAAAATTTGTTAAATGCTCCTGCAAGGTCCAATGAATATTGGGCAATGTTGTGAACCCTGTTAATTCTCGCTGATTCTTCTATAACAGCTGAGAATTTGGACATTAATTTGACTAGTTCAATCTCAATTTTATCATCTAGATCAAAATTATCAACTTTTATTGAATTCCCATCGTAGTTGGCATTTTCCAATAGCTTACATGCCCTGGCATGAGAGTACTGTATGGATGCGCAGCCCCTTTCGAAACTCAGTGCTTCGTCCCATTTGAAAACTATATGTTTTTCTGGTGACAATCGTGCAATATAATACCTTATAGCACCAATACCTACTTTTTCAGCTATCTTCAGGCGTTCAGAGTCTCCAAGGTCTGTTCTTCGTTTTTCAATTTCTACCATGGCTCGAGATACAGCTTCATTCATTAGTTCATCCACACTAATGAAAACCCCTCTCCTTGTGGACATGGATCCCTCTGGAAGTGTGATAAATTCGTAAAAAATTACTTCAGGTGTTTTGGCTCCTAATAACTCCAGCGGTATTTTTAGTTGATCTATGGCAAGCTTGTGATCAGATCCAAGAACATCTATGTATCTATCAGATCTTTCAGATTTTTCCTTGTGATATGCAAGGTCCCTTGTGGCGTAGAGAGAAGTTCCATCTGAACGTATGAGTATGAGTTCCTTTTCAATACCATAACTGTTGAGGTCCATATAGACAACTTCATTTTTCTGGATGTATTCATCAAGAGATTTCAATATATTGGCTACACTACCATTTTTAATGAAACGGCTCTCCCATATAAATGCATCATGGTTAACATTCAACCTTTCGGATGTTATTGATATACCCTGTAGACACTTTTTGACCACGCCTTCAAACATTTTCTCTAGTTCAGGATCGTCACCCTTTTCATAACGTTTCAGTAAAGCACTTACTTGGTCCTTTATGTCTGGATTTTCTCGAAGTTTCTCATTCACGTTGAAGTAAAGGCTGCCTATTTCATGATCAGGTTTTCCAAACGGGTCCATATTATAATCAAGATTCAACAAGCCCCAAACAATCATTGCAATCTGTCTGCCCATATCATTAACATAGTACTGAGTTTCAACTTCATATCCTGCAGATTTTAACACACGTGCAAGTGAATCTCCGATTATTGAATTTCTTATATGTCCTATATGTAGGGGGCCGTTGGGGTTTGCCGATGTATGTTCCAATATAATTTTAGTGTTATTTGGCTCAAGTTTCCCGTACTCTTCTGTGACAGAATTCAAAACTAGACTCGAAAACTCGTTGTAATTGGCATAAAAATTTATGTAAGGTCCTTTAGATTCTACTTTAATGAATATATCTGGAATTTTTAAAACCTTCAAAATTTCCTCCGTAATTTCCATGGGGGAACGTTTTAGATCCTTTGCAAGCTGAAAAGAAACTGAACTGGCAACATCTCCAAGTTCAGGATTTGGAGGTTCTTCAACCTTGATTTCTTCTGGAATTTCCCAACCTAAACTTGTAATGGCTTCTGAAAGTGCATTAATTGATTCTGATATTAATATTCTGTACATTAAAAATCACCGTTGTGTC
>WASR01000101.1:4138-6478 GCA_009712615.1 Methanobacterium sp.
AATTTAATCTTTATAAATAAAAAAGAGATTTCAGGAAATTCCAGAAATGTTAAATTACAATCCTCTTATCCATAACGTGATGTATCCCACTTTTGGAATAACAAATGGGGTGTTTCCTATCGTAACCACCTTCGCCATTACTTGGTCATGATAAACCGGAGCAGGATCCTGAACCGGGTTATTATCTCCCTTAGTTACATAATATGGCGTTCCATTTACGTCAGTTCCTGTGGCGATGATCCTGTGAATAACTGGATCAGGGAACCATGTGGCCTGGTAAATAACAATATCTCCAACTTTTAAATCATCTTTATTTATTTCAGGTATGCCCAAGAAATCCGTTTTTTCAATAACTACTACGTCACCCCTGTAAAATACAGGCTCCATACTTCCTGATACTACAACGTTCATATGTTGTGCTAATATTATTCCAATGACGATTATTACAACATAACTAATTATTTCACGGTTATTGGTCATTGTTTATACTCCTACCTTAGAATTGCTCCTTCATCTGCAGATGTTGCTAACTTCCTGTATCTAGCAAGCCAACCTTTAACTGGTCTTTCTGGCTTATCTGCTTCCTTGATTCTTTCTTCGATTTCGGATTCAGGTAATTTAAGATCCAATTTTCTATTGGGAATATCTATTTTAATAATATCTCCGTTTTTTACAGCAGCTAATGGGCCATCAGCCATAGCTTCGGGAGATATGTGTCCGATTGATGGACCACGTGTTCCTCCTGAAAATCTGCCATCGGTGATGAGTGCCACTGATTTTATTTCCATACCAGATATGGCGGAGGTAGGATTTAACATTTCTCTCATACCGGGTCCTCCCTTAGGACCTTCGTACCTGATGACTATTACATCGCCTTCATCAATTTTTCCATTGAAGATGGCTTCTACACACTCTTCTTCACTGTTAAATACTTTTGCAGGACCTTCATGTACCATCATATCTTCTTTAACTGCACCTTGCTTAACAACAGATCCGTTGGGGGCAAGGTTACCTTTAAGTACTGCAATACCTCCTTCGACATGTATAGGATCCTCTAGTGTGCGGATTACATTTCCATCTAAAACCTCAGCTTCTTCTATGTTTTCACCTAAACTTTTACCTGTACAGGTAATGGTAGTAACATCTATTTTTTCTTCGATAACCTTCAAAACCGCTGGTATTCCTCCAGCGTTATCTAGATCTAGCATAGTGTGTTCACCTGCGGGACTGAGGGCGGTTATATGGGGAAATTGTTTGCTCAGATCGTTGAACAGATCTAGATCAACCTTGACTCCCTGTTCTTCAAGTTCATGTGCAATTGCAGGAACATGCAAAGCTGTGTTTGAAGAACCTCCCAGGGCCATATCTACGGCTATTGCGTTTTCAAATGCCTGTTGTGTCATTATTTGGGAAGGTGTGATATTTTTTTCTACGAGTTCGAGGATCTTTTTCCCTGACTCTGATGCTAAACTAAGTTTCTTCTTGTCAACTGCATGGGCAGTTGCACAGTAGGGTAAACTCATTCCGATGGCTTCAGTAATACATGCCATTGTATTTGCTGTGAACAGGCCAGAACAAGACCCTGGACCTGGACATGCGCATCTTTCCAGTTCATCAATTTCTTCTTCACTCATTTTGCCGGACGAAACAGCTCCAACTGCTTCATAAACACTTATTAAATCGACATATTTTCCCTTAAATTTGCCAGGAAGCATGGGCCCACCAGTAACAACTATTGCAGGAATATCTAATCTGGCAGCTGCCATGAGCATGCCTGGTACTATTTTGTCACATGTGGGAATGAGGACCAGACCATCAAATTGATGTGCCATGGCCATGCTTTCAACGGTATCTGCAACAATTTCCCTTGATGCAAGGGAGTATCTCATACCTTCATGGTTCATAGCTATTCCATCACAAATTGCCATGGTGTTAAATTCAAATCCAAGTCCTCCTGCCTCTGCAATACTTTCCTTTACAGCATCTGCAATTGAGTTGAGGTGTACATGTCCTGGAACAATATCTGTATAACTGTTTGCAATACCTATGAAAGGCTTTTTCATGTCTTCGTCGTTTATTCCACAGGCCCTTAGTAGAGATCTGTGTGGGGCTCGATGTAATCCCTTTTTAATAGTGTCACTTCTCATTCGATCACCAAGAGTTAATATAAAATTAATAATTCAGATAAAAAATTTTGTAATTTATTCTGGACTATATTTATATAACAATTTGTAGTACATTTATAATTATCATATCATTTAAAATGAACATTCAAACAAACTAATTTTGTTTGTATAAAAACCTGTTTTCAATAACTACATAAATAAAATTGTTTAAATT
>WASR01000091.1 GCA_009712615.1 Methanobacterium sp.
AGGGTATTTTACGTGTATTGTTTGTTAATTATTTATTATAAGATTATTAATTGTCTATGTATATTTTTTTGTGGATTAACGCTTTTTTAAGGATTATTAGATTTGTTGTTGGTATCAAAAAGTTTATAAAGAATGAGAGACAAGAACAGTATTGTCGGAAGACGGAAGCATACTTCCGAGTATTTACAAAAATACGATTAAAAAAAATTCAAAAAACAAAAATTTAGAGGTCTATTATGGTAAGAAAAATTGCGATTTATGGAAAAGGTGGAATTGGAAAATCTACAACTACTCAAAACACAGCATCAGCCATGGCTCATTTTCATGATAAAAAAGTCATGATTCACGGATGTGACCCTAAAGCTGACAGTACAAGAATGATACTTAGGGGTAAAATGCAAACAACCATGATGGACACACTCAGGGAAGAAGGCGAAGAAGCATGTATGAACCTTGACAATGTTATGTCAACAGGTTTTGAAGGCATAAAATGTGTTGAATCTGGTGGTCCAGAACCTGGTGTAGGATGTGCTGGTCGTGGTGTAATAACAGCAATCACACTCATGGAACAACTCAAAGTCTACGATGATAACGACTTTGTTTTCTTCGATGTTCTAGGTGACGTTGTTTGTGGTGGTTTTGCAATGCCTATCAGGGATGGTAAAGCCGAAGAAATATACGTTGTAGCATCTGGAGAAATGATGGCGCTTTACGCAGCAAACAACCTGTGTAAAGGTATGGTAAAATATGCTAACCAGAGTGGAGTAAGACTTGGTGGAATCATCTGTAACAGCCGTAATGTGGATGGGGAAAAGGAACTACTGGAAGAATTCTGTAGCAAACTTGGAACTCAACTAATCTACTTCGTGCCTAGGGATAACATGGTGCAAAAAGCTGAATTCAACAAGAAAACAGTCGTTGACTTTGATCCTGAATGTAACCAAGCACACGAATACGAAGCATTGGCTGAAAAAATTATCAACAATGAAAACTTCGTAATTCCAAAACCAATGTCCATGGACGAACTGGAAGAAATGGTACTTCAGTACGGTTTAACTGACTAGACTAACATCAAATAAAAATTGACATAGGCAGAAAATTGGTAAAAAAAACAGTTTATACAACTTAAAACCAGCGACATAAAATTCTAGGAAACCATCCTAAAGCAGGAAAGAATCGTGTTGTTGAAAACGAACGAAAACCCTATTAGGGTTTCTTTTGTTCGTTTAATTGATCTGATTTTCATCATTTTTTTTTAGATTTTTTTAGATGAAGTTTCAATACAATACGATATGCATAAACATGATCATCAATGGTTTTGTTTATAAGTATTAAAAAAAATAACCAAAAATTCGATAAAATAAGGGAGAGAATATAATGCCGTATCATACATTTAAATGCAGTAAATGCATTCCTGAAAGGACAAAGCATGCTGTCATCAAAGGACATGGTGAAGATTTAACATCGTGCCTACCTTTAGGGTACCTGAATACCATACCAGGATCAATATCAGAGAGGGGATGTGCATTTTGTGGTGCGAAACACGTTATTGGAACGCCAATGAAGGACGTGATCCACCTCTGCCACGGCCCTGTGGGCTGTACCTATGACACATGGCAAACAAAAAGGTATATCAGCGATAACGATAATTTCCAGTTTAAATATACCTTTGCAACAGATATGAAAGAAAAACATATTGTTTTTGGTTCAGAAAAGTTATTGAAGGAAAGTATCACCGAAGCCTTCAAAGCATTTCCAGAAATCAACCGTATGGCAATTTATCAAACATGTGCCTCGGCTCTCATAGGAGACGATATGGATGCGGTGGCACAGGAAGTTATGAATGAAATGCCAGATGTAGATATCTTCGTTTGCAACTCTCCAGGATTTGCAGGACCAAGCCAATCAGGCGGACATCATAAAATTAACATAGCTTGGGTTAACCAGAAGGTTGGAACAGTCGAACCCAAAATCACCAGTGACTACGTAATAAACTACGTAGGTGAATACAACATCCAGGGCGACCAGGAGGTTATGACTGATTACTTCAAAAGAATGGGAATCCAGGTACTTTCCACATTCACAGGAAACGGATCCTACGATGATCTAAGAAGCATGCACAAGGCAGATCTAAACGTACTAGAATGCGCCAGATCTGCAGAGTACATCTGTAACGAATTAAGGGAAAGATATGGAACTCCAAGAATGGATATTGATGGGTTTGGTTTCAAACCACTTTCAGAATCACTGTTAAAGGTTGGTCTATTCTTTGGTCTTGAAGAAAAAGCTCAAAAAATTATAGATGAAGAAACTGCCAGATGGAAACCAGAACTTGACTGGTACGCCAGACGATTGAAGGGTGTTAAAGTCTGTTTATGGCCAGGTGGTTCAAAACTATGGCACTGGGCCAACGTGATTCACGAGGAAATGGGTGTTGAAGTTGTATCACTATACACAAAATTTGGCCATCAAGGAGACATGGAAAAGGGTATAGCAAGGTGTGGTGAGGGAGCACTGGCCATTGATGATCCAAACGAACTCGAAGGTATCGAAGCAATGATGGAACTCCAACCTGATGTTATATTCACAGGTGTGAGACCCGGTGAAGTTGCCAAAAAACTCAGAGTCCAATATTTAAACGCCCATGCATATCACAACGGACCTTACAAAGGATACGAAGGATGGGTAAGATTTGCCCGCGACATATACAACGCAGTTTATTCACCAATCCATCAACTATCAGGCTTTGACATTAGTAAAGATGAAATAGACATGGACAACGGGTTTGTGACTAAAAATATAATATCTGATGCTGAAATTGATAGAGAAGCATCAATTGCCAATAATGAAAGAGAATACACTGGAAAATACGATTGTGTAACACATCTACGCGAAAAAACTTACTAACAAAATTTTTACAAGAATATTGACTGGGAGACTAATAATGGACGAAATTCAAAATGAAAAAGTGGAACAACTGGTCAACTATATCATGAAATGGTCATTGTGGCAGTTCAATTCTCGGGAATGGGATAGAGAGAAACAGAACGAAGAAATACTCAAAAAAACCATGCAAATACTCTGTGACGAACCTGTTGATAATGGAACACCTGAAGCCAGGTACTACTGGAGCGAAGCCATGATACTTTCAAGCGATTTCAAAACCAACTTCGAATGGATTTCACAGATGAAAAAAACTGAGATTAAAAAACTTATGGAAGACCTTAAAAATCGTATTGATTACTTAACAATAACTGGATCTTTAAATGCAGAACTTAAAGTTAAACGTTACTAGAAAGGAGGTATTATTATTTCTTGCGAATTGAAAAAAAAGGAAAGATCCGGTATTATCAATCCAATATTCACATGCCAACCAGCAGGTGCACAGTACGTTAGTATTGGTGTGGAAGACTGCATTGGAATTGTACACGGAGGACAGGGTTGTGTAATGTTTGTGCGCCTGCTATTTGCACAGCACTTTAAAGAAAATTTCTTACTTGCATCTTCTTCCCTTCATGAAGATACGGCAGTACTGGGAGCAACCCACCGTATTGAGGAAGCGGTAGATGTACTCTTGATGAGATATCCCGAAGTGAAGGTTGTACCAATCATCTCAACCTGTTCAACAGAAATAATAGGTGATGATGTCGAGGGTGTAATAAGGAAACTGGAAAACGGTCTTCTAAAAGATAAGTACGCTGATCGTGAAGTTCATCTAATATCCATAAGCACTCCAAGTTTCAAGGGTAGTATGGTCAGTGGTTATGATATAGCTGTAAGGGATTTTGTTCGGGAATTTGCAACAAAAAAAGAACCTAACGAAAAAATTAATTTAATAACCGGCTGGGTAAATCCAGGAGACGTGACTGCACTTAAACATCTTCTAAATGAGATGGATGTGGATGCAAATGTTTTGTTTGAAACAGAATCCTTTGACTCTCCACTCATGCCTAACGGTGATGCAGTGTCATATGGGGGAACAACCATCAAGGATCTAGAATCCACAGGAGATGCCATTGGAACATTAGTACTAAACAGATACGAGGGTAAGCTCGCCGCAGACTTTCTTGAAACAGAATTTGAAATCCCATCAATAATTGGTCCAACACCAATAGGCATTCGTAACACAGATGCATTCTTAAACAACCTGAAGAAGATGACTGGAAAACCAATACCAGAATCACTTGTTAGGGAGAGGGGTGTGGCCATAGATGCACTAACAGATCTTGTTCACATGTTCTTTGCAGACAAGAAAGTTGCAATTTTCGGAAACCCTGATCTAGTAATAGGATTGGCAGAATTTTGCATCGATCTAGAAATGAAACCAGTTCTACTTTTACTAGGGGATGATAATGTAAATTATTCAAAGGATCCTAGAATTAAAGAATTTGAAGAAAAAGTAGAGTTTGATATGGAGATCATTGAAAATGCAGATTTATGGGATCTTGAGGAACGTATCAAGAATGGAGATGTGGAGCTTGATCTAATTATTGGTCATTCCAAGGGACGTTTTATTTCCATAGATAATGACATTCCCATGCTTCGTGTGGGATTTCCAGTCTACGATCGTGCAGGTTACTACAGACATCCCATAGTGGGATATTCCGGTGCAACATGGCTTGCAGAAGAAATGGCAAATGTTCTTTTCACAGACATGGAGTACAAAAAGAATAAGGAATGGATTCTAAATGTGTGGTAAGTTAAGGGGAGTAATGATTTAAGCAACATCCTAGTAACAGACACTGATCATATATCGAAACCAGAACAATGAGTTACAGATTCGTGTACTGGGACGATCCCAGATTTTTTTTAAATTTTTTTTTAGGATTTAATAATATTTATTTGAAGTAAACAAAAAAACCAATTCAAAGAAAATTTAATTGTCATAGATTATACGAGGTAAAAAAACAA
Source organism: Methanobacterium sp. (assembly GCA_009712615.1). Lineage (GTDB taxonomy): Archaea > Methanobacteriota > Methanobacteria > Methanobacteriales > Methanobacteriaceae > Methanobacterium_B. Next base: position 4,912 of record WASR01000091.1, read on the forward strand.
TGAGACTCCATTACCTACAACATGTACCCTTCGAAAATCCTGGTAGCATACTTAAGTGGGCCGATCTAAACGAATTTGAAATAACTAAAACCCTCATGTTTCAGGGTGAGCAACTTCCTGAACATGATGATTATGACTGGTTGGTGGTTATGGGAGGGCCCATGAACATCTATGACCATGAAAATTATCCATGGCTTGTAAGGGAAAAATCATTCATAAAAACTGCCATAGATTCTGGTAAACTAGTTATTGGCCTTTGTTTAGGTGGCCAGTTAATTGCTGATGTGCTTGGAGGAGAAGTAACTAAAAACTCCCACCTTGAAATAGGATGGTTTCCACTACATTTTAAAGATGATATCAAATCATCGTCGGTCTTCTCTTTTCTACCTGATGAACCTACAGTTTTTCACTGGCACGGAGACACATTCAGTAAATTACCTGAAAATACAGAAATGATAGCAAAAAGTGATGCATGTGATAATCAGGCTTTCATATACGATGGAAGGGTGTTTGGATTCCAATTTCACCTGGAAACAACAGAAACAATTATCAACGATCTTGTTGTGAACTGTGCCGATGAAATGATACCGGGTCCCTATGTACAATCAAAGAAGGAACTCCTAAACCATGAACACATAAAACAAACCAATGAATGGATGGATATATTCCTAAACAAATTACTTGATCAAGAAAATAGGCGTGATTGATGATGATTAATAAGATTAGATATGTTCAAAGGGAGTGCAGTGACAGACAAAAAATTAATAATTTTTTAAAATCTTCAAGGGTAGGTGTGCTAGCAATGAATGATGAAAACTTACCCTATGCAGTTCCATTGAACTATGTGTGGTGCCATGATTCAATATTCTTTCATGGAGCAGGATCTGGTAGGAAGGAACTGATACTATCTAAAGAACCAGATGCATGTTTCACTGTTTTTGAGGAATTTGGAACTGTGTTAGATCCCATGCCCTGCCACGCAGACACGGCTTACATGAGTGTGATGCTGTTCGGAAAGGTTCAGAGGGTAATAGATTTTGAAGAGTCTGCAACTATCATGGATCAACTGGTGGAAAAGTACACTCCGGGTTACTACAAAAAGGGATTATCTGCAAAAATGATGGAGAAGTACCGTTCAGATGTGGATGGAAATCCTGTATCAGTATTTAGATTAAATCCGTCTGATATCACAGCCAAGGAAAATGTTGTGGATGATGATGAACTATTCGAATCTGGTGACCAACTGTAAACTGTTATATTTTCATTGGGTTAATCCTAAATTTATTACAAACTTTGTTTCAGCAAAACTTTATATTATATAAAAACCAATATTAAAGTAACAAAAATTAACTAAAATCTATTGGTTTTAGATCGCAAGTTTACAGATTTTACAACAAATAAAATATAATGGGGAGAGATAAAATATGTTTGAATACACTTACAAGTACCAAAATTATCTAAGAAATAATTCACCAAGTTTTGGGCCGTTTTACACTGCGTTTGTGGTTGCGCTGGAACAGCAGCTGGAAATACTAGACAGATCCATGGGATATAT
>WASR01000044.1:0-2186 GCA_009712615.1 Methanobacterium sp.
ATTATAAATTTATTTAAAAAAAATATTGAATCCCCGAAAAATAAAGGGGGATTGGAATTAAATTTTTAACCCTATTTACCCAGATCTGCAACTTCCCTTGCAAAGGCTGCTAATACCTTTTTAGAGAGTCCTTCAACAAATTTGAGGGATCCTGCACATTCATGACCCCCTCCATCTATTCCAGCTTCAGGAATTTCTATTGCTAGTTTGGACACAATTTCGTTTAGATTGAATCCGAACATTTCATTTACAGCATCTGTTGCCCTTATTACACTGAAATCAGGCCCGTATGCAAGTGTTATTATGGGTTTTTCTTCACCATTTGCTTGTACCACACTGTCATGAACATATCCACATGTTTTACCAGGTGCAGGGAATGTGAATTTATGTGCGTACTTTTCAACATCCAATACATTGAATATAACACCATTTGGAAGATTTTGTGATTTGAGGTTTGGTAGTGCAGCCCTGAGTTGTGTGTCAACACGTTTGTTTAGTTCCTTGTAAAGTGCTTCTATGAGTTTACTGTGTTTTTCCTTGTTTCCAAGTCCCAGTATGGTGTCGATAATTCCTCTTCCATTCATGAATCTCAAATAAAATGCTTCAAAATCCACACATGACGCAATTTTTTCGAGTTCATCCCTTGTGTATCCCTTTGTACCTGCAAGTTCTATGTAGTTATCTGCTTCAGTTGATGCAGCATGGTCTCCAACTGCTGCTATTCCAGGTAAGTGTGTGAGTCTGTCTGTGACTTCTGGGTTTATCATGTTTGCAAGTTCCACTGCAAGTGCTCCTGCTGTTATATTTGAATCTCCACCAACCAGATATGGATTCACATGTACATCAACGTAATCATCCACAGCAACTCTGCCATCAACAACTTCTCCAGGGTAATGGTGATCAGCTACAACAACTTCGATCTCGTAGATCTTAACCTTCATGAGGGCAAGTATATCTTCTTCTGTTGAACCGTTGTCAAGTAGCACTATCAACGGAAGTTTCTGGCCATGCCTTTCAACATCTTCCAACGCAAATGACAGATCCTTTACAACATCTTCAAATTCGTAGAACGGTGCTTTACTTGGTGCTCGTTTGAAGTAATGCCATTCTGCATCACTGTTGTTGTTTGCCTCCTTAAGTAAGGGTACAACTGCCTTCTCTATAGCTACTCCTGCACATATTCCATCTGCATCTGCATGGTGCCTTACAAGAATGGACCTACCATCAAGTATAGCTCTTCTTATGGCCTTTGCAGCATTATGCATCATTGGTCTGAGTTTGTTGAGTGTTTCACTTTCAATTAAAAATTCTGTTTCCTCTGGTTCAGCCCTCTCATCAATGGCATCATCTATGAGTTTTCTCATATCAACAGAATCCTGGCCTGTGAGCCTGTCAATGGATTCTGATTCGATCTGAATCTTTCCACCGTGTAAATTCACTTCACCAAGCACTTCAACAATGTTTCCTGTGTTTATGTGAGGATAAACCCTTACACCAGGTTCATCAAAGGCCGCAGCCCAGGTAGTGCTTGTTTCATCCGTGATGGTAAATATGGTTGGACCCGAGGTCTGCTGAATCTGAACAACTTCACCAACAATTCTCACTGTTTTGCCCATGAATCTCTTGTCAATGTCACCAATCTTGGTTCTTGAAACATTTTTTCTGAGGTTTATTATTTCATAGGAACCCTTGATTGATGAAGGTGAGAGATCAACTTCTCCCCTGGCCCTTTTTATTTCCATTACCTTGACGAAAAGTTCTTCTCCAACTGAGTAGTTAGGATTTCTGAGTCTTAATAATCCAAAAACCTTTTTTGATAAGCTTACAAATACTCCGTAATTTTCGACTCTGGTGATTTTACCTTTGTACTCGCTTCCTATCTCTAGATCATCAATATCACATGCAGGGTGTAGTCTGTAAACAACATCCTTAGGCTGACAATCTGGACAGTAATCACCTGTTTCCACTGGTTTACCACATTTTTTGCACACGTTAAATTCTCCCTTACCATTACATTGGGCACAAGTTTCTCTGACTTCTACCTCTCCCTTTCCATTGCATACACTGCATGGAACTTCCTGTTCTTCGTCAAGCTCAAAACGCTTAACTGCATTTGATGAAACTCCTTTAAAGTGCTTTTTAAGGTCCACCTCACTTTTTACACCTGTTCCATCGCAGCTTTCGCA
>WASR01000044.1:2196-6439 GCA_009712615.1 Methanobacterium sp.
TTCGCATACTTTGTAACTGGTGACGGTGTAACCATTACCTTTACATTCTAAACATTTTTTTATCATTCTTAACCTCTAAAAAAATAGTAAGTAATCATTCATAAATTTTTCATTTGAATTTCGTTGGATTCTGTTTTATTATCTGCTGTCTTAAATTATTGAATTGCACAGCATTATTCATTAAATCATTGGCATTTCCAATATGAATATTCGCATTTACTGTGTCATTGTCCTGCAAATATGAAATTGCTGTTTTAAGCTCTTCTGTTGCGTTTATCTTGGCATCTAATTCATTGACAACATCCTGCATGTAGTTAATATACACAGTGTCATTGGAATTTTCTGCGTAGGTTAAACCTTGTTTAGCAGAGGTTTGTGCCAGATTAAATTCAGAACTCGCATTGTTACAATAACTCAAAGCAGTGCTGTATTGAAATTGGTTAACTGCTTTACCTGAATTGTTGTAGTATAGATCGCCATTTTTAATGTGACTGTTAATGGTCGATGCAAGGGCATCTATCTGGGATGTGTTTGATTGGATACATCCACTGAAGAAAATGACCAATGTCATCACAACCAATATTACAATCTTATTTTTCATTTTTATCCACTTTAATCTTAAATAAATATTTAGTTCCTTTAATTATTTATGGTTAGTTAATTAATGGTTTGTGGTAATTTGCTGTAAACACCACATTGTTGATCATAATATTTTTGATCTCAGATCAACCATCCATATATTATGTACTAAACCAAGATACTTATTAATAATCCCGTTGGAAAAATACTAGAAAAACCACAGATTCATAATTCTTTGTTGAAATATTTTCCATCAAAACAAAACGCTTTCTAAACTATTCCTATTTACACTAATTATTAAACAATATTTCACATGATATGAAATAATCTATTTCTACAGGGGAATTAATTCCACTGAAAATCTTTTGTTTGGTTCTTATTCTGGTTTTTCATTTGGGTATGGTGAAGTAGAATGTTGTTCCAAGGCCGGGTTCAGATTTAGCCCATATTTTTCCGTTGTGTTGCTGTACAATTTTCTTCGAAATTGCTAGGCCTATTCCAGTTCCTTCATATTCCTCTCTAGAATGTAACCTCTGGAAAACTGTGAAAATTCTATCTAAATGCTGTTTTTCGATTCCTATTCCATTATCACTCACACTAAACAGGTAATCCTCTTCTTTTTCAGAGGAATCAATGCTTATGTGGGGTTTAACATCCCTTCTATATTTAATGGCATTTCCAATCAAATTTTGAAAGAGTTGGGCCATGAGTTCTTCATTGGCATGAATCTTGGGCAGTGCACCATGAACCACAGTTGCATCGTTATTTTCGATGAGCTGACTAAGATTTGAAATGGTATTTCTCACCACTATTTCACAGTCAAGGTATTTGAAATCCCTTTCATTTCCAACCCTTGAGAACTGGAGGAGATCGTTTATCATCATATCCATTCTCTGAGCTCCTTCAACAGCAAAGTCTATGAAGTCGTTGGCATCTTGATCCAGATTGTTGTAGTATCTACTTTTAAGCAGCTGCAAAAAGCTTATGATCATTCTCAAGGGTTCCTTTAGATCATGTGAAGATACGTATGCAAATCTTTCAAGTTCCTGATTGGACATTTTCAGTTCCTTTATCAGCTGTTTCAACCTGTTTTCAACCTCTTCATTATCCTCCATCTTAAGATCTAAAATTTGTCTGATGGAATCAAGTTTATCTGTTCTCTTAAGAAACAACTTTTCCATCTGCTTCTGTCTGTTTATGTCTTCAACCAACACAAGAATTTTCACTAATCTATTGTTCTGGTCCTTGATTGCAGATACATTCACATTTCCCCATATTATCTCCCCATTAAAGTGGATATATCGTTTTTCAAGGTGATAATCATCTATCATGCCTGCAACAAGTTGTTTTCTGAGCTCAAGATCCATATCTAAATCATCGGGATGTGTGTCTTCTGTAAACTTTCGAGTTAATAGCTCTTCTTTAGAATATCCTAGCATGTTACAAAGTGCGTTGTTCATTTTTAATGGTTTAAAATCTAGGGACATTATACATGCCCCGAGGGGAGATTGTTCAAATATGAGTCTGAAAAGTTCCTCATTATTTCTGAGTTTAACCAGTGCATTGTTTTGATCTGTCCTGTCGTGTACTATGGAATACAGAAGTTCTTCACCTTCGTAGTCTATGAGGCCGCTGTATACATCCACGTCACATATGCGTCCATCTGCTAGGCGGTGTTTGAATATGAAATGGTTCTTATTTTTATTCTCTGCCTGCAACATCTGTTCGTCGATTATATCTGGATCGAGTACATTTATTTCATGAATACTCATATTTACCAGTTCTTCCCTATTGTAACCATAGAAATTGACAGCTGCAGGATTAGCATCTATTATTCTTCCAGATTTTGGATTTATAATTAACATTACCGTATGATCGTTTCGAAAAAGTCCCTGATAATCCATAGACTTAAACTGCGATTTTTCATCCATTTATAAACTCCTGAACCAATTTTTAAAAAAAAGTACTAGGAAATTTCTGCGTTCTATATATTGTGTGCAAGGAAATTTATATGTTTTTGTTTAGGAATCAAAATTGAAAGTATTTGGACTTTATAAATTTGCAAAAAATAAGTATTTTGGGGTCAGAATCTTATTAACCCCATAAAAAAAGCAATTTTTTCTAATAACAGTTTGAAAAAACCTTAGGCCGATCTCCAAAGTCCGTGTACAGTACAGTATTCCTTTGCAAAGAGGTTGGTTGTGTCATCTATTTTAAATTCAGCTTCTGGTGCTTCACCTGGTTTTAGGAATGTTCTCTGTGTTTCGTTGTCTGTTATGATTTCTATCCATGCTATGTAGTGTTCTTCTTCCATTGGATGTGGTACACTTCCTACCTTGACTTTTACACCGCCATCTATCTTTTCAATGATTGGTACGTGTTTTTCAGCCCCAACATCCTTGGCTTTGTCGCTCAGGAGTTCCATATCAGTCCCACAACATGATGGTGTTCCTCCACCAATGTTAATGAGTTCAAACATGTTTCCACAAGTATTACATCTGTATATTTGGCCTCTTTCCATATTATCAGTACTCCTCACATAGTATTTCATAGTATTTTGGTGGGTGATCGCATGCTGGACATTTATCTGGAGGTGTGAGTCCAGTGTGTACATATCCACATTTTGAACATAGCCATTCCTTTTCAGTGTCCTTTTTAAGAACAGTTTCCTCTTCAACTACTTTCAATAATTCTTTGTATCTTGCTTCATGATGTTCTTCTGCACGTCCAATAGCACGAAGTCTCACTGCCATATCATCAAGACCCTCTTCTTCTGCCACATCTGCAAATTCAGGATACATTTCAGAGTTTTCATAATGTTCTCCAGCAATTGCTGATATGATATTTTCAGGTGTGCTTGCCATTATAAGCGGAGCTTCTGCCTCAACAGATATGTCTTCAACATCTCCAAATTCCTTTTTGATATCCTGAATCATTCGAAACAGCCATTTTGCATGTTCTCTTTCGTTATCTGCTGTTGTGAGGAAGATATCTGCTATCTGTACGTAGCCCTCATTTTTAGCAATTTTTGAATACAGGGTATATCTGTTTCTTGCTTGGCTTTCGCCAATAAATGCCTTGGTTAAATTCTCCAAAGTTTTTTTCATTTTTAACACCAGATTACATTCTGTTGCTAATGGTCTATAAATTTTTAGTTTGGTTAAAATCAAACTTCCACCATTGGAACAATTGATACGGTAAATTACCAGGTGTAGTCAAAAATAATTCCATTGAATATGGACAACAAAAACTTAAAAATTTCACGACTAAATTAGACAGAATGGCTGATATTTAATGGGTTGTATGGAAGATGATCATGGTTTTCATGTCTACATGTTTGGTCAAACTTTATTAAGAATAGATCTAAATAATGATAAAAAACAGATCAAATATATTGAAAAATTTGTTTCTAATATGTTTACGATGTTAAATTTTTGGTGATAAAAAATGGATGTAGCATGGGTCAATGTTCAGTACGACACAAATAATGAAAAAATGTACGATTCAATGTTTGATAGCAGTATAGAAAGAATTTCTATAGGTTCTGAAACAATTAAAGTATATTACAATCAGGAATCAAAAAGAAAAGAAACATACGTCAAGATAATTTTAATTAATCACATTGCAGGATATGAATATCCTGTCGTGAGGGGAAGGGGTATCT
>WASR01000244.1:0-5517 GCA_009712615.1 Methanobacterium sp.
ATTATCAATTCTAAAAAAAATATTATTAATTTGGATTAAACCATAAGATCTCACATATTGATAATCAATTTAATTGTTTATTATTTTATTTTTACGTAATTTATCCCAATCTGATTAATATGTTATGATGTTCGATTTAGAGTAACAATAGAATTTTAGATGATTGGAAGGTAATGGAACAACAATGGTGCGTAGAATGGAACAATTAAGAAGAGGAATGAGTTTGATATTCCGTGGGAAAGTGTTACACCAACGATACTTCTGGTTTTTTGGAATGCGTAACCATAGAACATAGCCACAGAAAATACGAAAATTAAATCGTAAATGTTAGTCCAGCCTATGTGAAGGGCTGTAAAAAGTATTGAAGTGTACAGTAGTCCCAGAAAAATACCAAACACATTTTCAGCATTTTTTTGTATGATACCCCTGAAGAGCAATTCTTCAGCCAGACCTGTAGAAATAATGAGTATGATAGATGCCGTGATGAGATTTACAGGGTTAAAAACTCCTATGAGTGGTTTGGGTTGGAGTATGATGTACTCGATGGTCCCTAAAAATATTCCTGTTAACGCTATTAAGAATTGTACCTTTTTATTTCCCCATATGAGTCCTATATGCTGTCTTGTGAGACCCTGATTTTTCATTATTGTATAGGCCGCTGCAAATAGGGGTAATGCAATGATAGGGAACCAGTACAATGGTTGTATCTGCATGAGGGGTATGGACAGACCTATGATCCTTATCATCGGCAGTGCCATCATTGATCTGAGCATAACACCGTAGTTGTAGGATACACTAAAGGATGAATTAACAAGAAGGGCAATTAAAATGAGTGCCTCAATAACCAGACCCGTTTCCTTGTTAACATAAGTAACGGTGACTTCTGCAAGTATCAATGCAAAGACATAGGCCACTGCCATGATCTTTTCATTTCTTGATGTTTTCTGTTTTCCCCTTTCTATTGAGAGGTTTTCTATCTTTTCGTGAATGGTTTCCTGTTTAGATTTGTTTCCTGCTTTACGGTAGAGGGATGCTGATCTTCTGTACTCCATTATAGCATCTTCCCATGCTCCTTGTGATTCGTATGTACCTGCTATAAGGGATATGACTGCTGCTTTTCTTTCACGATCTGATTTGGCCTCAAAATGTTCTGATGCTTCCACATAGTCGTTTCTTGCATCTGCATATCTTTGCTGTTTTTCGTGTATGAGTCCTATACCTGTTAGGGCGTAACCTTCCCCAATGGAGTCTTCTGTATTTTTGTAGGTGTTTAAAGATTTTTCATAGTAGTTCTGGGCATTTTTCACATCATCTTGTTCGATGTAGATGTTGCCAATTTCAAGGAGAGTGTCTGCCTCAGTTTTTTTATCATCTGTAGCTTTAAGATAGTCCAAAGCCTTTTGGTAATATGTCATTGCCTTTTCAAGACTACCCAGTTCATAGAATTTAGATCCTTGTTCTATGTACTCCTGAGCATCATCTTGAACCATTATTTACTACCCCTAAAACTTTATACAAATAGATTTTCAAGTGAAAATTATAAACACTTTAAAACTCTATTAAATTATAGAGATATATATTTAACCATAGATTTTAGGTTTAAGCTTATTTTAATAAAACAAATGTTTAAAATGGGTGATGACGAACCCAAATAATAGAACTGGTGATTTTCATGGATTGGAAAGATAAGAATATACTGATTACAGGAGCAGATGGATTTGTTGGATCCTACCTTGCAGAGGAACTCATAAAAAATAATGCCCATGTTTATGGTCTCATCCAAAGGGGAACCCAAGGATTATACATTCAAAACCTAATGAATCATGGCATAGAAGAGGATCTAAAAATTATTGAAGGTGATCTGACAGATATCACATCCCTCGCAACTGCCCTTGATACATCTGAGCCGGATTATGTGTTTCATCTAGCTGCCCAGTCTTTCATACCTGCATCCTTCAAGGATCCCCTAAAGACCCAGGAGATCAATGCCACAGGAACTGCTAATCTGCTTGAAGCCATTCGAATCAAGGATTTAAATCCCAAAGTTGTATTTGCAGGTTCAAGCGACGAATATGGTCTGGTTATTAGTTCAGAGGAACAGTATGACAAACTTATATCGAAGTATGGAGTTGTTTTTCCTGAGCCTGTTTCCATACCTGAACTCCCAATTAAAGAGTCCAATCCACTTCGACCCATGTCACCATATGCAACATCCAAGGTATACTGTGAATATATGATGAAAAACTATCATGACTCCTTTGGTATGGATACAGTTGTTTCCAGGGCATTTAATCATGAAGGGGCTGGAAGGGGCTCCATGTTTGTTACTGCAGTTGTAACTGAACAGGTAACCCAGCTAAAATCTGGAAAAATAGGTTCCATAAAAATTGGTAACGTAAATGCACTTAAGGACTGGTCACATGTTAAGGATGTGGTTCTAGGTTACATGCAGCTTGGACAAAATGGTGTGTCTGGAGATGTTTACAACCAGGGTGCAATGCGGACCAACAGTGTGCTTAGCTACATACTCTTGAGTCTAGAAACTGCAGGTTACAAAGTCAAAAAAATTGAAACATTCAAGGGTGAAAAGGTCATGAAGGATCCTACAGCCATGAACTCTGACCCTGTTTTTGGAGTTAAATTTGAAAAGACATCTGTTGACACCGGACTGCTCGAAGAAGATCTTGAGTACACAGCCCAAGATGGTGGTATCTACGCATTCACTGATGAGGGTAAAGTTGCCATTGAGTTTGATAAGGAAAGGTTCAGACCTTCGGAAGTACCCATAAGTCTCTGTGATAACACCAAAATAAGGGGTATTGGGGCCAATTACAGTTACTCCCTTAAAGACATCATCAAGGATCAATTGGATCATTTAAACTCTGTATAAAACGGATTTAAATAACAACCTTTTTTTATTACTAATCTTTAACAACAGTAATAATAAGAGGTTTTGATTAAAGGTTTGGTCAAAATAAGGTCGATGCATCTATATATGATGAATAACATAATAGATAACAGCTTAAATATTATGGTTATTATTCGCATAGAACTGGTTGCTTTTTTAGACTAATCAAAATTATTGTAACATCGAACTGGGGATAAATTTTAGGTTTAATCTGATCTAAAGGGTTTAGGGGAGAGTAAATGGACAAAATTAAAGTTTTAGTGGTGGATGATGAGAGTGTGGTTGCAGTTGGTATTAAAAAACAGCTGAAAGAACTTGGATTTGATGTTGTTGGAATTGCGATCACAGGTAAAGAAGCTGTTAATATAGCTCTTCAAAAAAAGCCGGATGTCATACTCATGGACATTGTTCTTCAGGGAGATATGGATGGTATTGAAGCTGCAGAGCTAATTCACACAAAAATGGACACACCCATCATATACATTACTGCCTACTTCGACGAGGAAATTTTACGAAGGGCCAGATTAACAGAACCCTACGCCTACATGATCAAACCTATTAAGACCAGTGAGCTTAATGCCAATATACAGATGGCAATCTACAAGTACAAATCCGAGAAGAAAAAGGATGAAATATCCCAGCAACTCACTGCTATAATTCCTGCCTACAATGAACAGGTTTCAATTGGAAGTGTGGTTTTAAAGGCACGGATGTACGTGGACAGGGTAATTGTTATTGATGATGGTAGTGATGATAGAACAGAGGAAATTGCAGTGCTTGCAGGTGCCGAGATAGTAAAGCACCCAGCCAATCAGGGGAAGGGTAAAGCACTTGAAAGTGGATTTAAAGCTGCTAGAGGTTCTGAGATTCTGATAACATTGGATGCTGATGGTCAGCACCGTGTTACAGACATACCAAAATTGGTACAGCCCATCCTAAGTGGAGAAGCAGACATAGTTAATGGTAGCAGATACCTTAATGGTGATGATGAGGACACACCAGCCTACAGACGCGTGGGTCAAAATGTGCTTGATGTTGCAACCAACTTCAATGCCAGAAGCGATATAACAGACAGTCAAAGTGGATTTAGGGCATTTGCAGCATACACCATTCCCGCATTTAAATTTAGAGAATCAGGTTATGGTATTGAGAGTGAAATGATAATTGAAGCCTCAAATGCAGGTTTTAGAATAAAGGAAGTGCCTATAGGTGTAAGGTATGATGTGAATGGTTCAAAGAAACATCCCTTAACCCACGGAATTGGGGTGCTGGTTAAGGTGCTCCAGGATATGGAATTTAACAGACCACTCTACTATTTCACATTGCCAGGGATCGCAATGATAATCATAGGTCTGTTTGCAGGATTATTCTTCTTTGGAGATTACCTTAATCATGAATCAAGCTCCCTTGCACCGACCACTTTAGCTGCACTTCTCACACTTGCTGGTACCTTCATTGCATTTACTGGTATCATACTCCATTCAATGAGTAGGATGATCGAGAGAACCATGGGCAAATGATTCAAGTACAAAGTTCATCTACAAATTTATATAAAATTAAATTTCAACTATTTTTTTTAGAAACCCACCATTATATGTATCCAAGATACAAAAAAATGGATAGGTGATTTTGTATTCTTAGAAATCTTGAATATGGTGCTATTGAAAAAGGTTTTTTGGTGTGATAAAAATGGATATCAAAATTTATATCGTAAGTTCAGGAGAGTATGGTCTCAGGATCATTAACAACATTGCTAAAAGGGGTTTTGCTGCTTCTATCGTGGGCATGCATGAATTTCCAGATGATCTACCAGAATTTATAGATGATCCTGAAAGCTACATACCCGAATCTATTCCAGAATCTGATCTCATCCTAGCACTGGGACTCAAAGGAGATATAAATCTCACACTTCCAATTATCGCAGCTAAAGCAGGTGCTAAATCTGTTATCGCTGAAATTCATGACCCTTCTCAGCTGCCACCAGGTCTTCAAAGGGAGATTGAAGAATCTGCAGGTGATATTAAAATTGTGTTTGCAAAACCTTTCTGTTCCCTTAAACCTGTGGGAAATGAAGTTGTGGATGAATTTGCAAGTTACTTCGGCAAACCCGAACTTAAAATTGAATCTGACAAACTCATAAAGAATGTGGAGGTCATCTGTGGAGCTCCCTGTGGTTCAACATGGTTCGTTGCAGAGGAACTCGAAGGTTTTCCAGTTGAAGATGCTGAGCTTGAATCAGGAAACAAGATCCATAACTATCCATGTATAGCTTCCATGTCAACAGATCCCGTGGTTGGAGCCACCATCCTACACCTTGCAGGCTACAAAATCAAAGAAGCTGTCAAGGCAGGGGTTGGATTTGCAACAAAATCGGCAGTGGTTGACACCGATGCATGTATGGGTGGGATAGAATGTGACCATAACTGTGTGGATGTGTGTCCTAACGTTAAAATTGGCGATGACACAGTGACTGTTGATGAATCTAAAAAGGCATATATTAATCCAGTTTCATGTGGATGTTGTGAAATATGTGTCAGGGAATGTCCCTACGGTGCAATTGAAATAGTAGAAGAGAAAATTGATATAGAGTGAATATAAAAAAATTTTTG
>WASR01000244.1:5527-6424 GCA_009712615.1 Methanobacterium sp.
AATTTAATTATTTATTATTTGGAGAAGGTAAAAATGGCTGGAAAGGTAATTTTTATTGGAGGAGGTCCAGGAGACCCGGAACTTCTAACATTAAAGGCTTATAACATAATTAAACAAGCAGATGTTATTATATATGCGGGATCACTTGTAAATAGAGATGTTCTAAACTCTGCCCGTGATGATTGTTTGATAAGAAACAGTGCATCCATGAACTTGGATGAAATACTAGAACTCATGGAGACGAGTGTGGCAGAAGATAAACTGGTTGCAAGGGTACATACAGGAGATCCTGCAATTTACGGGGCCATAGGTGAACAGATCCAAGGACTAAAATCTCAAGGTATTGATTTTGACATAATCCCTGGTGTGAGTTCATTTTTTGCAGCTGCAGCTGCCCTTGAAACAGAATTAACATTACCAGAAGTTTCTCAGACAGTTATTATAACAAGACCCGAAGGAAGAACTCCTAAACCTTCAAAGGAAGCTATTTCTAAGCTTGCTGAACATGAAGCTACCATGTGCATCTTTTTAGGTGTGCATATGATCGAAGATGTTGTGAAGGATCTCTTAACCCATTACACACCTGAAACACCCGTTGCAGTGGTTCAAAAGGCCTCATGGCCAGATGAAAAGATAGTGCGCGGCCCCCTTGAAAACATAGCATCCAAGGTAGCTGAATCTGACATCAAAAAAACAGCCATGATAGTTGTGGGTGATGTGCTTTCAACTGAGAATGTAACACCATCTAAACTCTACGACAGATCATTTAAACATGAATACAGAGATGCAGAGTAATTTCTGTGTAAGTTTTCAACATTTTCTCTTTTTTTAATATGACAATTTACTGGTACAAAATCAATGATGCAGTAATGAATTTAAAGGAATTAAAATTAAATC
>WASR01000134.1:0-4531 GCA_009712615.1 Methanobacterium sp.
TCATATATTAATGGATTAATTTGATTCAAAATGAATAAAATCGTTAATACTGATATAGTGTATATTACTGTTATTATTACAAAATTAAGTTTTGATATCTTTTTTAAAGCCATTCCAAATCCAGTTATAGTCCCAAAAAAGATTATGATTGATGTTAAGAGAAAGCTCCAAGTAATTGAGATAATGTCAACCCCTTAAAAATTTATTTAAAAGAGTATTAAAAATTTGAATGAATTTATATCATCTATGATTAACACTCGAAGAAAACTTATCCATATTATTTCGACTTGAGTATTTAAACATATCGAATATGGAGGTTCTGAGTATTACTATCTTGATTATTCAACCCATTAGTTAATAAAAAAAAGAGAGTAATGTTGATTATTTCCTGTACATTATTTCAATTTCTTTCCTGTAATAAACCACTACAATAGAAGCTATTAACAGTACAAGAGCAATGATACTCCAAAAGTTTGGATTATTAACATTATCCAAAAGGATTTCCTGTGCAGTTTTTGATTGTTGATTACTTGTTTGGCTCTCACTAGAAGATTTTGAGGCATCATTGGCCCCATCTAAAATTGCACTGTTTCTTTCAAGCCTTTGGGATGTCGAACTTGAACTGGAAGTTGTATCTGATTGCCCAGTGCTGCCCCCTGTATTTCCATTACTTACCTGACCATTATGTCCAGGAGTGTTCTGTCCATTGTTACTGTTGCCATTACCATTATCACCGTTACCATTGTTCCCATTATTGTTACCATTGTTCCCATTATTGTTACCATTGTTCCCATTATTGTTACCATTCCCATTATCACCGTTACCATTGTTATTGTTGTTACCATTACCATTATCACCGTTACCATTGTTATTGTTGGTACCGTTACCATTGTTGTTATTGTTGTTATTTTGATTCTGAGAGTCTATGATATTCATAACTTCAGTATCGAAGACATCCATTTCTTTTGTTTGATAAATAGCTGTAACAGTAACTTGGTTACCATGCTTTATATATTCAGATAAAGGAAAACTAACAGTTGCAATACCATTTTTAACAGTTACAGTTACCTTTGTTCCATTGTTGAGTTCAAATGTAACATCAAAACCTGAAAGCTTTGTTGCTATCTGATCTCCAGCTTTAAACACAGCAGTGTAAACGCCATTTAATTCTGTCAAACCCCATGTAATCCATTTACTGCTTACATAAGGGCAAATTCTCACTTGTTTTTGATCGTCAGATCCGTACCAGTTGTATCCAATATCAACATGAGTCTGTCCATCGCTTACACATACTTCTCTACGATCGCTTCCAAATATGGAATTATACTCTATAACCATGGTATCGGATTTTGTGAATTTATAATCGAAGTTGATTCCAACACCTGCATCTTCAGTATAACCTTTGCTGTTTGTAATGGTGTTCTGAGTTATCTCTAAAAAATCGGTTGCTGAGTTAATATCGATTCCAATTGCATTTCCATTGATTGCGTTGTTGTTTATGGTTGTGGTTGAACCAGAACCATCAAGATTTATTCCGTATTTAACATTGCTACATATGTTATTATTGGTTATCTGAGTGTTTATGACGTTTGTATCGAAGTAAACTCCATTAATTCCATTGTTACTTATGATGTTCTTATTTAAAGTCACACCCGCAGTATCAATCTGATTTACACCGTTATTCTGGTTGTACTCAATATCGTTACTCTCCAGATCAACATTTTGACTGCTTGAAATTGAAGCACCATGTTTACCACTTGAAGTCACAGTGTTGTTGGATACATTAATATCCTGGCTATTCTTTATTTCAACGCCATTATTTGCAGAATTTTTTACATTATTGCTCTGAATAGTACTGTTCTTGCAATTTTCAACGGATATGCCAGTTTTAGAAGAAGTTACGGTGTTGTTTTTAACTTTTACACCCGTACTTTTAGAAACCTTTATTCCAACCCCACCGGTGGATCTTACACTGTTCTTTGATACTGTGACATTGGCCGTGTTGTTAAGAGATATACCATCATTTACAGATTTTATGTTAAATCCGGTTATGTTGGTCCATTTACTCTTAGTTCCTGTCACAAGGAATGTTGGTTGTCCCGAGGAATCACCTGAAATCGTTGCGTTGACATTGGTAATTATGTTCAGTGATTTGTTTATGATTAGAGATAAATTATCATAGTACCTTCCTATGAAATTTATAGTGTCTCCAACTTTGGCAGAATCAATTAATTTCTGAATCTGGTCGTTCAATGAAATATCTGTTGTATTGTAATGGGAAGTTGGCTGAATTGTTATGGTAGCTGCAGAAACTGGTTCAGCATTGAAAAAACTAACGCTTATCACTGCAATAAACAGAATCATTAGCATTATTGGTTTAGTTTTTATATTTCAGTCCCCCACGTTTCAATTCTTCATTGTAAGTCAGTATCAATAATCATGAACGATCATTGGTATTATTTTTTTAGTTCTAGATGTATTTAAATGCATGTCAATAACAGGGTAAAAAAAAATAAAATGAACTAAATCTTTAATAAGCTGTTAAAGATTTGTTCACAGTTTTTCCGTTGTTATTGAATTTAATTGTCTTGATTCCTTTACTAGTTAACTGTACTTTGGTTATTAAGGTTACAGACTTACCTGCAGGTATTTTTAAACTCCAAATATTGGAAGTTTTATTATAACTTGATTGGTAGTTTGTACTTATCCTTTTAACACCCGAAGGTAAACTCATGCTTATTTTAACAAGATCTGAAGAGTCTTTTCCTGTGTTGCTTATGCTGGTTTTAAGGTAAACAAAACTGCCCTTTTTTACCTTGGATGTGCTGATGGTGTTCTGGTAAGTAAGTTTTATGTACTTGTTAACTGTTACCTGTGCTGTGTTTGAAAGGGTTGGGTTTACATTTGTACCAGTTATTTGTGCTTGTGATTTGACAATGCCTGCTTTTTTGGCCACTGCATTTATGGTTATACTCAGTGATGTTCCTGCTTTCAGGGTTCCAATGTTCCAGACTCCGTTTGAATAGGTTCCTTGTGATGGTTTTGCTGTGCTATTGAAGTAGCTGGATGATAATATATTGGATATTTTAAGGTTTGTTGCATCCCTGTTGTTTGAATTTTTCACTGTAAATTTGTATATTATACTTTCACCGTTTTTTATCACTGTTTTTGTTGTGTTTAAGGTTGATGAAAGAGCTAATTTAGGAAGGTCTGAATTACTGATATTGTAGAATGATTTCTGTGCAGTTGCAAATGATATGTAAGGAGCTATTGCAAATAGGGTGTTGTTGGTTGATTTGAAGTTATATTTACTGAAATCAACTGTGGCTGTTCCATTTTTTACCAGGACATTCTGATATATATCTCCTGTATCAGGATATCCCTTTGTTGTGTCATTTTTGTTCAGGAAAAATGTCACGTAAAATGATCCGAAGCCTGTTTGATTAATTCCAGTTTTGCTATCAACAAATGAGACAGTGAAAACTCCGTTGGATTTGGTGGTGATGTTTCCGAGAACTGCTTCACCAGAGACAACTGCTGAAGGACAAAGTCTTTTAGCTCCTCCGAAACATGTTTCTCCTATCCAAACCGGTGCCCTGACAATCTCTCCTGTTCCATCATCAATGTATCTTACAACATCCCTTATTCCATGGCCTGAGATGAAATTGTTATCCAATGTTTCTGTTCCATTTGTAAGGGTTGTTACTCCTAGATCATTGCAGATACCGAAATTACCATTTTTGAAGATGTAGTTACCCGAGATGTTAAGTCCATCTATTGTTGTGTTGATGTAAATTCCATAACCATCATTCGAATTTGTTGCATAGTTCTGGGTTATTGAATTTGATGTTATGGTGATGTTGTTGCAGGATTCTAGGATGTTGATACCTATGTATTTGTTAGAATTGATGTTGTTGTTGTTTATTAAGGTGTTTGAAACGTTGCTTGCAAATAATATTCCATTATTGTCGTTATTTGTAATGGTGTTGTTTGTTATGGAAGCTGAATTTGAATTATTTAATTTTATACCTGTGGCTGATGAGTATAGGGTGTTGTTGTTAATGTTAATATTTTGACTGTCCCTCACATTCAAGCCCACACCACCCCAAGAGCTCATACTACAGTTTGATATAGTAATGTTGGAAGTGTTGTTGATATTGACAGCGTATCCTGCGTTGTTGTTATGGATGTTGAACCCTGTTAAATTTGTTCCAGAAGCCCCTCCATAGATGGAAAATGCTGTTAACTCATCTGATCCACTTGGAATCATCATTTCGCACGACCAAAGCTGAGTTCCTACTGTACTTATTATGTTTAGTGGTTTATTTATTGCAAGATTTATCATGGTGTATTGTGGTCCAGTAAACAGTATTGTGTCCCCTGGTTGGGCATTGTCAATTATTTTCTGTATGTTACTGTTGGTTACCATGCCATGATCTGTTTCATTTATTGTCCATACGGTGGCTGGAACGGGTCCTGTGAAAGCAAGATTCGCTATTAAAATTCCCATTACAACCATTAAAAACGAGAC
>WASR01000134.1:4541-6418 GCA_009712615.1 Methanobacterium sp.
GAAGGATTGTGTAACTTTCTTTCCATTATTGTTGAAAGTTATTGTTTTGGTTCCTGTTTTTGTTACCTTTACCTTGGTTTCAAGGGTAATTGATTTTCCTGCAGCTACTGATACAGTCCACATTTTGGTGTTGTTATCCCACTGTCCTGGGTAGTTTGTGCTTACCCTGCTAACACCAGATGGTAAGGTCATCCCGAATTTCATGAGATTAGAAGTATCTTTACCAGAGTTGGTGATGTTGGTTCTGAGATATACGTAACTACCTACTTTAGCACTTGATGTGCTGATGGAGTTAACTATCTTTAAGTTAACATCTTTGTTTATGGTTTTCTGTATAGTAGTTGCTTTAACTGGGCTTGTGGTGTCTGATACCGCTGTTGCTTGTGAGCTGGTTGTTCCTGATTTAAGTGCAGTTGCTGAAACCACAAGAGAAGCTGTGTTTCCTGCAGTTAAAGTACCTAAGTTCCAAATACCATTAGCATAGCTTCCTATAGATGCGTATGTTTTAAAGCTTGAGAAATATGCGCTGTTAAGGATATCTGTCACATTTACATGTGTTGCATTTCCTGTACCAATGTTCATCACAGTTATGGTGTAAGTTGTGTTACCACCTGTTTTGAGTGTGTTGTTGGTGCTTGAGCTGGATATTGAAAGGTTTGCAAATAGAGGTTGTGGTTCAGGTGTGGATGAACCCAATGTGAAGTTTAGATCCTGACCCTGTGAGTAGAGCACAACGTATCCTTTTGAGACATTATTTACTGAGTTGTTCTCTCCTACAATACCAGTTCCGTTAGTAACGAAAAGTCCCTGTCCTGCCTGGTTGTCAACACCGATAGCGGCTCCAATGATATTTTGGAAGATATTTCCAATTATCTGAATATCATCAATCAAGCTTAATGGTCCGTGGGCATAGGAGTTTTTGATATAAATCGCATCTCCAGATGCTTTCTGTGCAGAGTTGTTTCCCCATCCGTTAATAAATGTGTTGTTAATAACATATGTTTGACTTGCAGCCTTTTCAATACCAAGACCCTCGTAGAAACCGTTTATCATGTTATTTTGGAATGTTATGTTTGATACTCCTCCACCCCAGAATGCAGCATAGATGTTGTTTAGTAGTAAACTATTTTCTACATTAACATTGGTTGCTCCAGAAGCTATGGATACACCATCCCCACATCCGCTTATTGTAGAATTAGTTACTGTAAGGTTGTCTCCACCCATTATATGGTAACCGTAGCAGAACCCATAAGCATCTGTGAAGGTACAGTTGTTAATAAGGACGTTATTAGCGTTACCATTATAAACAGCTGCTTTACCGTTGTGTGAGGTTACATTCTCTACAACAATATTTGACACTCTGTCAAGGTTAATTGCATATCCTGTGGATGCTAATTTACCACTAACTGTAACATTACTGTTTAACAGGTTAAATTCAAATCCTTTGAATGTTGAACCAGATGCATCAGTCATGTTTGTTGTGGTTACAGTGAATATGTTTGTGCTTGATTCGTTAACACTATTAATTATTGCTCCATTTCCAACAAAATTGAGTGTTTTGTTGATAATCAACTTTATATCATCATATGTTCCAGGCGCAAAATTTATAGTGTCTCCACTATTTGCCCCGTCTATTAACGCTTGGATAGTAGTACTATTGGCTCCTGCAGGAACTTGTATAACTGCAGCAGATACTGGATCAGCAGTTACTGTTCCAATGGTAATGGTAGCCATTACTAAGAAGAGCGTTAATGTAACAATTTTAGTTTTCATAAAATTTCCCCGCCTTGTTTTATACTATTTTCAATTTGTTTATCTTTTTTAATCTCCCTAAAAAAAAAATCGGAATACTGTTATGATAAGGATTTATTTATAAC
>WASR01000117.1:0-1460 GCA_009712615.1 Methanobacterium sp.
AGTTTAAGAGGTGAATATTATGGCAAAGAAAGAAAAAATTATAGGCATAGATCTTGGTACAAGTAACTCTGCTGCAGCTGCTTTGATTGGTGGTAAGCCAACCATAATACCAAGTGCAGAAGGTGCAACCCAATATGGTAAAGCATTTCCAAGTTATGTTGCATTTACCAAAGATGGACAGCGTTTAGTAGGAGAACCTGCAAGAAGACAGGCAGTAACAAACCCTGAACATACTATTAGTGCCATAAAAAGAAGCATGGGTACAGATTACACTGTTAAAGTGTTGGATAAAGAATATACACCACAGGAAATATCCGCATTCATTCTACAAAAGATTAAAAAAGATGCAGAGGCATTCCTAGGAGAACCTGTTAACAAAGCAGTTATTACCGTACCTGCATACTTTAACGATAACCAGAGAACAGCCACCAAAGACGCTGGAACAATTGCAGGACTTGAAGTAGTTAGATTGGTAAACGAACCTACGGCTGCAAGTTTAGCATATGGAATTGACAAGGCAGAAGATGATGAACTTGAAATTTTAGTATTCGATTTCGGTGGAGGTACTTTGGATGTTACAATCATGGATTTCGGTGGAGGAGTGTTCGAAGTCAGATCAACCAGTGGCGACACAAGTCTTGGTGGAACAGACATGGACAACGCCATCATGAACCATCTCGCAGCCGAATTCAAAAGAGATACAGGCATAGACCTCATGACAGATGATCAGGCAGTTCAGAGATTGAGAGAAGCAGCTGAAAAGGCTAAAATAGAATTATCAACAACCTTAACCAGTGACATAAACCTTCCTTTCATAACAGCAACAGCAGAAGGACCTAAACACCTGACATCATCACTCACAAGGGCAAAACTCGAAGAGCTGGTGGATCCTATAATCAAAAAATGTGCAGGTCCGATGGAACAGGCCATCAAAGACGCTAAAATGAGTAACTCTGACATAGACAAAATCATACTCGTAGGTGGACAAACAAGGATGACTGCAGTCAAGAAATTTGTTGAAAAATTCATTGGAAAAACAGTTGAAACAGGTATTGACCCAATGGAATGTGTGGCCATGGGTGCTGCAATTCAGGGAGGAGTAATGGCAGGAGAAATCAAGGATCTTGTTCTTCTGGATGTGACACCACTATCTCTGGGAATTGAAACCCTTGGAGGTGTTTTCACACAGCTAATAGAAAGAAACACTACCATTCCTACCAACAAGAGTCAAATATTCACCACAGCAGCAGACAGCCAGCCATCAGTAGATATTCATGTACTTCAGGGTGAAAGGCCAATGGCTGCAGACAACACGACCCTTGGAAGATTCCAGTTAGTTGGTATTCCACCAGCCCCAAGAGGAGTTCCTCAAATCGAAGTATCATTCGATATCGATGCAAATGGACTGATAAGTGTTTCTGCAAAGGACATGGGAACAGGTAAAGAACAGAGAATAACCA
>WASR01000117.1:1470-6351 GCA_009712615.1 Methanobacterium sp.
TTACACTTCAGAAAAATCTTTGGAAGAACTTGGAGACAAAGTAGATGCAGAGAAAAAATCTGAGATTGAAAACTTGGTAAAGGAACTGAGGGAAGTATCTGCGACTGATGACTTTGATGCCATCAAATCCAAAACCGATGAACTCACCAAGGTAGTTCAGGAAGTTGGAGCAGCCATCTACCAGGAAGCACAACAAGCCCAAGCTCAACAGGAAGCTCAAGCAGGTGCAGGGGCAGAAGAAACCAAAGAAGATAAATCTGGTGATGAAACTATAGATGCAGACTATGAAGTGAAGAAATAGGTTTTAAATAGGGAAATTATTTTCCCATCCTTTTTTTTACTTTAATTAAATGCAGAACATAGATTTGAATAGTGGATATTATTTTGTGCAAATTTACTCACACAGATTACAACAGATTTTTTAACTAATGAATCGTTAAATAGTTTGGTTGAGATAACTTTAATTTTATTAAAAAAAATAATATCTAATTAAATTTAAGGAAGATTATAATGGCAGAAAAGCGTGATTATTACGAAGTCCTAGGTGTAGAAAAGGGCGCGGATAAGAAGGAAATTAAAAAAGCCTATCGTAAACTGGCTATGAAGTACCATCCAGATGTGAGTGAAGATCCTGAATCTGGAGAAAAATTCAAAGAGATCAGCGAAGCATATGCCGTTCTATCAGATGCAGAGAAAAGGCAAACCTACGACCAGTATGGACATGCCGGTATGAATGGATTCTCACAAGAAGATATTTTCAACAACGCAAACTTTGAAGACATATTCAGAGGATTTGGATTCGGTGGAGGACAAGGAAGTAGCCGAGGTGGAGGTTTTGAAAGTATTTTTGATCTCTTCGGATTCGGTGGAGGGAACAGGAATGGACCAGTCCAAGGAGATGATGTGTACTACGAAATGAGCATCACACTTGAAGAAGCTGCATCAGGTTTAGAAACCGATATTGAAGTTCCACATAAAAAAACATGCCCCCATTGTCATGGATCTAAAGCAGAACCAGGCACAAACACCAAGACATGCCCAGAATGTGGTGGATCTGGACAAGTAAGACAAGTTAGCAACACACCACTGGGACAGTTTGCCACTGTTAGGCCATGCAGAACTTGTAGAGGAGAGGGTCAGATCATCGAAACTCCTTGTAAAGAATGTCATGGAAGGGGTATTGTTAACCATCAGAGCACCATCCACATAAAAATTCCAGCAGGAGTTGAAGATGGAAGCAGGCTTAGAGTTCCTGGTGAAGGGGATGTTGGAGAAAAAGGCGGTGCGCCAGGTGATCTATACGTTATAATCGGGGTCAAAAAACACCAGTTATTCCAAAGGGAAGGATCAGATCTTGTTTACAATATGCCCATAAGTTTTGTTCAAGCGTCCATTGGAGCCACAGTGGAAGCTCCAACACTCACAGGAGCTGTTGATCTTAAAATACCCGCAGGTACTCAAACAGGCACTTCTTTCCGTATCAAAGGTGAAGGAATGCCCCATCTACGTTGGAATGGTAAAGGGAATCTATATGTTAAGGTCAAAATTGTAACCCCTAAAAAACTCAGTCCAAAACAGAAGGAATTACTTGTTGAATTTGCTGAAGTTAGTGGTGAAGAGATCTACATCGAAGATAAAGGTTTTTTTGACAAAGTAAAGGATGCAATAAATCATTGAAAAATTGAAAATTTTGATCCATCGCACACCCATAATTAATGTTGAAAGCTTCAATTTTATTTAGGGTGTGGTGATGATCACCCCATTTATAAATAACTATTTTTGAAATTCTTTAAGATCCTAATTTCTTACTGTGAACAACATCATCCCATCTATACTTGTGCACTACTCTTCATCAACAAAAAGAAAATCATATCAATCCAAATTTGATTGATCCGATCCATAGTAAATACAATCCTATTGCAAGTATCACTATCCCCATCAGTATGTGTCCATTTTTTTGCATCCAAACATTGATCTTTGATAGTATCTTTTCAGATCTGTTAGGAAGCAATAAGTAAATGAGTAGAGGAATTTCGCAAACTAGGAGTGTTATTAATATTAAAATTACTGAAACAATTACTTTTCCTGTGATTGGTGCAGATGATGTTGCTATGAGTTTCCCAGCTTCTAAAACAATTATAGTAGTTGAAAAATTGATGAAAAACATCACAAATCCAAATGATAACCCCTTTAAGAACACTGAAATACTGGAAGAATCAGTATGTTCACCATTAAATCTGTGTTTTGGTGATTTTTGAGGGCGCAATATTCTAATAATTCCCATTACAAGCAGAATTACCCCTAAAATAAGATCTATGGATGCCAATAAAGGGTTTGGATGCGGTGTTGCTGAACTAACACCATTTCCCAGTAGAAAACCCACAGCCAACACAATTAAAACCATAATTATGGATCCTGCATAGTATCCCATTCCAGAAATTTTTGGTTTCTTTGACATGGAAAGTAAGAGAATAATGCCCATTAAAGCTGTTGGGCTCACTGCAGCACCAAATGCAAGTGGAATTATTTGTGTGAAAAGAGATAATGTTCCAGACATTCAATCACCATGAATATGAATTGGTTATTATTAAGTTGATTAATATCTGGTTTATAATGTTTTATAAATTAGTTCTTATTGCAGAATAATAGCTAAAAATTCATCGAAAATAAGATTATTTAAAAGATTTCGAAAGATGAATATTTAAATGGTATGTCGAGAGTAACCCACCTTCTGTTTCAGCAGCATTCATCTATGCGAATTACCTCTACCTCGTACAGGACTCATCAGTAGTATTTACTCTTGCATCCCGTGGAATGGCCGTTTCACCGATCCTTTTGATGTCTTCAGCATAGCTTCATTGTCATTCATCAAAAGACGTGTCGTTTCTGCTCCATTGTCACGCTTCTCAGCGCGTGCCTTATGGCACCACAGTTCTGTATGATGGATGGAGTTTCCTCAGTTTACAAAAAACCGTTAGCTGCTCTTCGACTTACCATTTAAAAAAGTGAAAAATAGCGGGGCCTAGATTTGAACTAGGGCTCTCGGGGTTATGAGCCCCGCGGGATCACCAGACTACCCCACCCCGCTGTACTACAACTGTTGCATTTTACATCATATAAACCTTTGCATTGAAGGGTATATTATCTGTGTATTCCTTTCTGTTTAGACAAAAATTCATTGATTGGATAAAATATCCTTTGCTTCTTTGTCTAAAGAGTAACCCACAACAGTTCTTATTGCAACGATTACCGCAAGAACTATTACTTCGTTAAGATCGGGTTGAATAATCGTTCTTACCAGATCGGCTGCAATGAAAAATTCAAGGGCAAGAACTATCTTAGATGTAAAATCTATTCTAATAGAATTGTAATCAGAAGATTGTCTCCATAATTCAACCTTCAAAACTTTAAAAATAGCTCTTAATCCCCCATACACAATCAGAATAGCCCCAAAGATTGAGAAAAATAGTGCCACATAGTTGACAATATCTGAGTACATTGTATCCTCTTAAAAAAAAAATTTTTAATTTGAATCTATTCTTCTGGAGTTTCTAGTTTATCGAGTCTTTCCTCAATTTTATCTATTTTTTTGTTGGTGTATCCCCTGTACTCTTTGAATCTTCCATCAAGTTCTCCAAGATCACGGGTTACCTTGCTATATCTTTTCTCCAGATCAATAACATCGTTCTTTGTTGCTAATTCCCAGTCTTTTATTAGTTGGTCACTTTTATCATCTAAGAATAGTTCTATTTTGCTTGAGAGCAGATCAGTACTTTTTGGAACACCCTTTACCGTGCCCTTGATCTTTTCTCCCATTCCTGCCATTTTTTCACTGACACCATCGATCATGCTACCATCTATGGTGACTTTTTCACTTGCATTTGAAACTGCTGAACGGGCCTTTTCACTCATTCCAGATGTGTGATCAGTTTCATTCACATCATGATTTTCATCTGATCTGGATACTGTGGAACGTGCCTTTTCTCCGGTTTCAGCTATGATAGTACGAGCTCGAATAAGGGACTGGTTCCTGGTGTCCTGCATGTAGTAGTAGAGCAAAACCACTATGGCACCAGCAAGAACCAGTATTGCCAGTAACTCCAAAGCAGTCATTATTTGCCTCCTTTACCTTTTCCAGATTTTTTCTCGAGTTCTTGTTCCTTTTTCTCTATATCCATCAGTAATTTTTGGAGTTTAGCATATTCAGTTTTGGCTTCAAGCCTGTTTACCCTCTCATTTATCTCACTGTGAAGGTATCCTGCTTTATGCATCAAATCTGAAGTGTTTTCTCGTATTTGAGTCAGTTTTTCTTGTTGATCCTTTGGAAGTACTATGTCGTTCATCATCCTTTTGGATTCCAGGTCCTTCTCAACAAGTTCTATCTTCTTGAGTTCAGCCTGTTTTGTTAGAAAATCAACATTTGTTTGTGCTTCTCTGACACGTCTCCATTGCATTAATGCAACTATCAATCCAACAACTACTATGGCTGCTATTATTATATAAAATACATTTTGGTCAATTGCTACCATATTTTTACCCCTTTATTTCTAAACAAATTATGTACATAGATTTTTTCTGTAAATAAAATCCAATTCATAACCATAAAAATTTTTTTCTTAGTTTGATTTGAACTCTTTAATCCTTACATTTTAAATTATTGGACAGAATTTTTTGTAGTCTGATTTTTATATGATGGTTTTAATAATAAGATATTGTTCGGGATGTTATTTTAAATTTACTTTTTAAAAAATACCGAGAAGTTAGATTGTAAATTAAATTTGATAGTGTTAAATGATTAAATTTTAAATTTGAGTATTTACTAAAATTTAGGTCTAGTGGTTTTATGATCGAAGCGTATGAAAAGTCAGGAAAAATAGTTTC
>WASR01000305.1 GCA_009712615.1 Methanobacterium sp.
AGCTACCTCAGACCACGAACCTCTCGATCCGTTCTGTTGAAATTTTCGATTGAGAATGCGTAAACAGTGACTATTTCTATTTCTAAATCCACACACCAGTCAAGAAACTTTTCAAGAGTACCTATACCTCGTTTATGACCTTCTATAGCATCAATATTCCCTTGAATCCTTGAAAATCTTCTGTTACCATCCATTATTATTGCAACATGCTTGGGCATGTTCTCGGGACTCAAATTTCTTGAGATATACCACTCATAAACTTTGTAAACTGGTTTTAAAATGGACATTTTCAGCTCCTTTTGCTTCATTTACGATCATTTAGTTATCTTTTTGTAAGTATAAAAAATTAGTATTAATATACATTATACTTTAATTTGGAATAATAATATTAATCCCATCTAATAAAAAAAGTTTAGCACAGTATTATTCAATACACTGTGGAGTACTATTTCTTGAAACAGGTTAAATTTTTGCAAGTCTATCTGCAAGTGTCAAAGCTCTTTTATAACCTTTATTATCCTGTGAACGCGAGGTATCAATATATATTTCCTTCATTCCCAATGTAACTGCACCGTAACTCTTTGCTCCTGCAACAAGTACTAATGTTCTGAATATTGTGTTTCCAACTATTCCATCAGTGGCTATTATTATGTTTGCATCACTTCTCACAGCATCTTCCAAGAGGGCGTAGTGATGTTTGACATCGATATTTTTTTCCCTGATCAACGCGGTCAGTTCTTCTCCAGCATCCAATGATTCATCAACCCTTTTGTTTCTGCCCCTATCATTGGGTCTACCACTGGAAAGGACCGCTACATGAGGTTTAACTCCTTCGGCTTCCAAAAATTTAGATGCTAAAACTGCTATTTGAAGTTTTTGTGCCACAGTTTCACCTTCATCTATTCCTACGGGTGCGAGAAGAAATTTTTTAGCATTAAATTCTATGTAGGATGCCCTGTATAATTCCGGGTAAATCTGTTTGAGTTTAGACATTATGACAGAAGCACTGAGTGATCCCCTCACAGCTGCATCAACCTTACCATTGGTTAGAAGCTCTACCAGTTCGTCTTCAGATTCTACCGTTACAACATCAAAATCAACATCGGAAACTGCTTCCAATATTTTCTTGTTTTTACCCACACCTGCAGCAACCACCAATTTCAAAACCTCTTTTTTCAATAGATTCTATTGTTAGTCAATTATGAATATTCAAGCATTAACCTTTATTTGTTGTAATATGAATTTTAGCAGTGAATAAAAAAAATAGTTAATTCATTTATTGATAGGGAGATGTTACTGAGATTCCAGTGAAACCCAAATCATAGAGCCTCTTACTGTATTCCTCCTTTGGAATTTCATAACTGGTATCAGAACTGCAAGTATCGTAGTAATGTCCATTCCATTCCACAAATTCGTGGGAATATGTTCCAGAACAATGTTCAACAGTTACTAAGTAAACATCCGTTGCACCAATTGATCTGAGATAATCTGCAAAAAGTTCCGATTTATTTTTGCAGTTCATATTAACTGCATCATATTTCATGTTCTTAATTTCATTGAACCTTCTAAGGACTTGGGATTCATTGATAAGTGGGGAATTGGATTGTGATCCATATTTTGCAGCACTCGAACTAAGCTGATCTGTTGGCATCATGAATGTGAATATCTCCATGATCATCATGGCTGCTATGAAAAATGTCAATCCCAGCTTAACATTTTTTCTCATAAAAAAATTAACCTCTACAAAAAATTTTAATGTTCAGTTAAGAATTAAAAGTTTAAATATATAAATTTATCGGTCACATATGCTAAAAGTTGATGGCAGGTAGGAAAAAATAAAAAAATAAAAATTTAAAATAGAAAAGTACGGAGTAATCAGCCTTTAATTTGTTTCATTGCAGTATCTATGGTACTAAGTGTTTTGTCTATATCATCAGCATCATGCATCTTGGATAGGAAACAGCATTCAAACTGTGATGGTGGAACAAATACTCCTCCCTTCAACAATGTTTTGAAGTAAGTTCCAAATTTGTCTGTGTCTGCAGTTTTCGCATCATCGTAGTTCCAAACTGTTTTATCAGTCAAATATATCTGGAACATCGAACTTAAACCTGCTACCTGATAATTTAAATTGTTATCCTCCAGAATATTGTTTATTCCTTCCCTAAATTTGTCACCGTTTGAATTAATGTCGCTGTAAAATTTTTCATCGAGATGTCCTAAAGTAGCGAGTCCCGCTGTGATGGAGATTGGATTTCCATTAAATGTACCTGCCTGATAAACACTTCCAGAAGGAGCTATCATTTCCATATACTCCTTTTTACCTGCAATTGCACCCATTGGGAATCCTCCTCCGAGTATTTTTCCAAATGTAACCAGATCAGGAGTTACTTTAAAATATTCCTGTGCTCCTCCCCGGGCTATTCTGAAACCTGTGATCACTTCATCAAATATTAAGGTTATATCATTTTCAAGGGTGATCTTTCTTAAAAATTCTAAAAAGCCCTTTTTAGGTGGTATAAATCCTACATTTCCCATTATCGGTTCGATTATGATGGCTGCAATGGAATCTTTATTTTTGTTAATTATTTCAACAACTGCTTCTTCGTTGTTAAACGGAATTAACAGGGTGTTTCTGGTGGTTTCTTCAGGAACTCCAGGTGAATCTGGGAGTCCAGCTGCTCCAGAACCTGATTTTACCAGTACATAATCGTGTGCACCATGGTACGCCCCTTCAAACTTGATGATCTTGTTTTTAGACTTGGCTGCCCTTGCCAGTCTGATTGCACTCATGGTGGCTTCTGTGCCGGAGTTAACAAATCTCACCATATCTGCACATGGAACTCTGTTTACCACCATCTTTGCAAGTTCTATCTCCTTTTCAGTTGGAACACCGTAGGCCGAACCTTTAACCAGCTGTTTTTCAACTTCTGAAACCACTTCAGGATTTGAATGTCCTAAAACCATCGGCCCATAAGCTAAACAGTAGTCAATGTAACTGTTTCCATCCACATCTATAAGTTTAGAACCCTCTGCTTTTTCGGCAAAGAATGGGTATGGTTTAATTGCTCTGACTGGTGAATCCACACCTCCAGGCAAGAATTTTTTTGATTCTTCAAATAACTGTTCAGAATTCATGATATTCACTCCTTGAGATTTATCTGATCATTTAAAGTTGTTAAAAATGTAAATACCTTCTATTACAATCAATGATTAATTATTATCAAATATTAATCGCTTTTAATTATTTAAATTTGGATCCATCCATGTTAACCTATAACCTTTCAATCAAATCTTCTATTTTCATATCTATGAGGTAGGGTGCTAATTCATCTATTTTCTCTTCTGGTAAATCCCACCATTTCTTTTCAACAAGTAAATCTCTTATTTCTTTAGAGAATCTGTATCGTACATGTTTTAAAGGGCTGCCAACCACTATGCTGTAGGGTTCCACATCCTTAGATACCACAGCACCTGCTCCTATCACAGCACCATCACCTATTGTGACTCCAGATAAAATTAAGGCTCCATATCCAATCCAAACATCGTTGCCTATGGTGGTGTCTCCATGGTAGTTTTTCATTGGTATTTCATTAATATTTGCTCTGCGAGTTCCAAGAAATGAACTGAACGGATATGTACTGGCACATTGGATGTTATGCCCCTTTCCTATTAGTATTGTTACATTCTTGGATATGCTGCAAAATTTTCCAATGGTTAAACTATCATTTTCATTAAACCGTTCAATTTTAGGAGTTCCATAGGTGAAGTCTCCAACTGAAACATTTTTAATGGAATTGGAAGGATGATCCCTGCGAATATCAGCTAACTTTTTTCCCCTTTTATTTTTAATGATTTCTCCTTTACGCAAATTAATTTCAGATTTTATTTCCCCTGTTTTTTTGAGTAGTATCTGGTTGTTATCCTCTTTTTTCAAGAGTGTTTCTAATTCCTCTATTTTTAGGAGTAATGTCCCATCATTGTCCCCTTGATTTGAGGGAGTTTCAAATTTCACTGTCTCATTTGAAACAGAAGAACTTTCCTTTGATAATAACACATATTGTGATTTGTAGAAACGATACTGCCCACTTCGGTTTAATAAATGATTTTTGAATCTATTTAATATATTAACCACTACAAAAACCCCCAATAGTTTAAGTATTTAGTTCATGATTATTAAGTCATTATTATTATTCATATGAATTACTGGTGACAGTTTACTATGTCAGTTAGCATGTCTTAAGATCTTGGAGTTGCACAACCATCACCAAAGGAGTATCATAACCACCATATAGAGCATGATGATCCATTGATGAAATCATTGAATTCAAACCTTATTACCCTTGTTAAGATTTATTAAACTATTTAAAGCTGCTACAGCTATAGGTGTACCGCCTTTAGGACCTTCAGTAATTATATGTGGTATCCCTGCCTGTTTCAATGCTTGTTTTGATTCAGCAGCACCTACAAAACCTACAGGAACACCTATTACAGAATTTAATTTAATTTCTCCATTTTTATGGAGTTCCAGAACTTCTAAAAGGGCAGTTGGAGCATTTCCTACTGCAACAATACCATCAAAACCTTCTTGGGCTGCAACCCGTATTGCAGCTGCTGCTCTGGTGATTCCCTCTTTTTTGGCTATCTTAACTGCCCTTTCATCCCGAATATAACAGTCTACTTTGCCAGAATAGGTGTTTATTCCAGTTTTAACCATATTAATGTCTGTTAAAATGTCTTTTTCTTGATCTATTGCCCTCAAGCTTTCAGTAACGAAGTCCTTACTAATTTTTGTTATTTCTGCGTACTCGGGATCTGCTGTGGAATGCACGATCCTTTCAACGATCGCCCTTTCTTCAGGCGTAAGATCTTTGGTTTTAGTATCAATAAGGGATTTAACTATTTCCCTACTCTTTTCAGCAATTTCATAGCCTTGTTTTGTTGATGCACCCATAGAAATGGTTGCTTTTCTAGAATCGTTATTTTCACTCATGGTTACCTACTCAACTAAACTCTGTTATAACCTATGTAAATCCATCTAATAAATTGATTCCATGCACGACTGATCACCAAAATAAAGGAATTCATTGAAATAAAAAAAATAAATATTAACCAGTATATGCATGTTTTATACAATCATAAACATTTACTGCATCAAAACACGTATAAATTATTCCAGAACCCAATCAAAAGACATCATACTTTCATTTAAATCAACTGATATTATATTTCAATAAATTTATTGATCTGATTTCACTCTATATGATCCTATTTTTCAGGTTTTGAAATTTAGATTTAATTTGAGCATATTCCCTTTTATTAAAACTGCACTCCTTCATACATATTGTACATCCATGACATAAATCCTTAATAACACGTGTCATTGTTTCTCCTGTTTCTGAAGATTTATCTTCTACAAATGCATTTTCTGGGCAGTTATTTATACAGCGTTTACATTTCTCGCAGAAATTTGGAATCCAAGAATGATTATCACTCTCTTCAATTGGTAAATTGTTGATACTCGTAAATATTGCAGATATCCTTTGTCTTGGTCCAAATTCAGGTGTTATTAACATCCCATGTTTTCCCACGTGACCTAAACCTGCATTTTGAGCTAACCAAGTGTATATAACAACCCCTCCCGCAGGGTGACTTGCATGGGATGCATATCCCCGTTCCCTTAGGAATTCTGCTAGTTGATTGGTTTTTTTGCCATGGTCATCATAGGTTACTATGCCCATTTCTTGTGTTTGGGGACTCGGTGCCATATCAACAGAATTTTTATCCATTTCTGAGATTAGTATGATTGCATTGTCGAATAATATGGATTTATCTTTGAAAATTAATTCTTGAGGTACTTTAGAATAGCTCACTTTATCCATACCTATTGAATGAGCATAATCCTCAAATTTACGGATGAATTCAGACTTTGCTGTGGATTTAGGATCAGAAGGATTGTGTTTCAATGTTTTGACTGTGTTCTCCATATTTTTTGCGATTGAAAGCTGTTTAGGGAGTGTTTTAAGGGTTATTTCTAATTTATCTGGCATTACTTTGTTAGGAGATGTTGGTGCTGCTTTGATACTGCCAATTTGATTAGTTATAGAATTTTCAAGTTTATTTATCTTGTTTAACCTGTAATCAGCATATTTAGTTTTTAATTCAGTAAAAATTGCCATTTAAAGTCCTCCAAGTAGTGTGTTTTTATTTTTTCAAATTTTTCCGGCATCATATCTGCTAAATGTTTAACATCATTGTAATAATCTTCTGATTTGCTCAAATTTAATAAATAGTGTGATAAATCCATTTTAAAGCTCCTTAGGTTTATTA
>WASR01000068.1 GCA_009712615.1 Methanobacterium sp.
CAGTTGTTAAGAGGGCCTATGAAAAGGTACCTTACTATCAAAAACGTTTTACTGACTTAAAAATTGAACCTGAAGATATTGAAACTTTGGAAGATATTGAAAAACTTCCTTTTACTAGTAAAACAGATCTTAGGGATGCTTATCCATTTGGAATGTTTGCGGTAGATACTGAGGACATAGTTGAGGTACACACAACATCGGGTACCACTGGAAAACCAACTGTATCAGGATACACAGAAGCTGATCTAGATTTATGGGGAGAAGTAATGGCAAGAGCTCTTACTATGACTGGTGTAAAGAAAAAAGACAAGGTCCAA
Organism: Methanobacterium sp.; assembly: GCA_009712615.1. GTDB lineage: Archaea > Methanobacteriota > Methanobacteria > Methanobacteriales > Methanobacteriaceae > Methanobacterium_B. Next base: position 318 of record WASR01000068.1, read on the forward strand.
AACAGCTATGGTTATGGACTGTTCACTGGGGGCATGGGAGTTCACTACGGCGGTCAAAAAATTGGTGCAACAGTCATACCAATCTCTGCTGGAAACACCACTAGGCAGCTCGAAATAATGCAAGACTTTGGAACCACAGTTTTAACTTGCACTCCTTCCTACGGGCTTTACCTTGCAGAAGTTGCTGAAAAAGAAGGGATAGACCCAAACAAACTTAAGCTCAAAGCAGGTTGTTTTGGAGCAGAAATGTGGACTGAAGAGATGAGGGATAAACTGGAAGAGAGATTAAACATTTCTGCCCAAAATATCTATGGATTAACAGAGGTAATAGGTCCTGGAGTTGCAATGGAATGTCCTGTTAAGAATGGTTTGCATATATTTGAGGATCATTTTTATCCAGAAATAATCGATCCAAAAACACTTAAACAGTTACCCGAAGGAGATACAGGAGAATTAGTATTAACCACACTTACAAGGGAAGGAATGCCTGTCATAAGGTTTAGAACCAAAGATATCACTGCTCTTCGAAGGGGAGTATGTGAATGTGGGCGAACACAAGTAAAAATGGACAGGATCACCGGTAGAAGCGATGATATGCTTAAGGTGAGGGGAGTAATTGTTTTCCCATCCCAAATAGAAAAGGCACTCCTAAAGATCGAGGGATTAGAACCACAGTATCAAATCATAGTTACTAGACCACAACATCTGGATGAACTTGAAGTACAAGTCGAAACATCCCCTGCACTCTTTTCAGATGAAGTCAAACACATAGAAGAAGTTAAGAAGGATATAGAAAACAGAATTCACAGTGAGATTGGTTTAAGAGTTAATATTTCCCTAGTTGAACCACAAAGTCTCCCTAGAAGTGAAGGAAAAGCAGTTAGGGTAGTGGATAAGAGAAATATCTAAATTTACACATGTTTTGTAATGGATCCAGTATAAGGATCCATATAAACCAATTTTTAGGATTTCAAAAAGGAGGTATTTTATCATGAAGTTGAAACAGATATCAGTATTTCTTGAAAATCGTAAGGGCAGATTATGGAAGGCATTAAACATTCTTTCCAATGCAAATATAAATATCAGAGCTCTTTCAATTGCAGACACATCTGAATTTGGTATATTGAGAATGATTGTTTCTGATACTGATCAAGCAAAACAGATCCTTGAAGAATCCAACTTCGTAGTAAAGGTTAACGAGGTCATTGCAGTTGGTGTTTCTGATTCTCCCGGAGGACTTGAGGGTGTTCTTGAAATTTTAAACAAGATGGATGTGAATGTGGAGTACATATACGCATTCGTTGAGAAAAATGGAGAAAAAGCTGTAGTTGTGATTCGTACTGAAGATATTGATGCTGGTTTAACTGCTCTTAAAAATGGAGGTATAACAATACTTTCAGAAGAGGAAATTAAAAGCATCTAAAAAAAATAAACTGCAGTTGAGGAATTTTAAGGATAATAACAACAAGATTTCACCTTAAAATTTTTATTTAATTTTTGCCTCACACCATGTCAAGATATTTGGATTTAATTGATTCAAATTCTTCAGGGGTTATTGCTCCAATATCCAGTAACTCTTTTGCCCTTTTAATTTTATCTATTGGATCATCAATTTCTACAGACTTCACACCTTTTTCATTGGTTTTTTGTGAATCATGATCTTCCACAGACTTTTCTTTTTCAACTGGTTCCATATCGAATTTCTCGCCACAAACAACACAGAACTTAGCAGTTTTAAGATTTTTAGATCCACAGGATTTGCAAGTTTTCTTGTTATCCATTTGATTGATGAAATTCTTATCAGGAATTGATGATGGCAAGCCCGTGCTTTTAACTGTATTTATTTCGGATGTTTTTCCATCATCAACTTCACTAGACTTTATATCCATATCTGGTACAGTTTCTTGGTTTTTGATATCGCTTTGAATATTTTCAACGTCTGAATCAGATTCTGCACTCTGCTTGTTGTCGATAAAGTGTTCATCTTCAGTCTTTTTATCAATTGTTTCTATATTTTTGATTTGATCTTCGTTTTTTGTTGATTCGTTGGTAGTTAAATTGTTTCCACATTTGATGCAGAACTTAGCTGTTTTTGGATTAATTGTATTGCATTGATTGCATTTTATATTGATATTAGTTTCGAGTTTTTTTCCACACTTTACACAGAATATTGAGTTTTCAGGATTCTTAAATCTGCAGTGTGGGCATGTTTTGTATTTCCCTGATTTTTCATCCTCTTCTATTTCACTCAATCCTCTACGTTTTCTCTCAAGTCTTCTTTTAATTTCATCGTTAGAAACCAATGATTAAACCCCCATCTATAAAAATTATAAATCAATCGTTAAATATTATTGAAGATTAATAGGATCTCTTGCCATGAAATTGGTCTAGTGTTCCCCACTTACCATGTTCCACACCAAGTTTGACAAATTCTACAGCAGATTCAACTGATCTCTTTAAACCTTGATTTTTTAAAAGTCCAACTGTCACTGCAGCAGAGAATGAACAGCCAGTTCCATGAATTTCGACATCTCCAACCAATTCATTTTCAATCACACTCAAGGTTCCATCAAAAACTATGTTTGAACCCTCCAGATTACCGCCCGTTATAACCACATCACATATTTTACCGATTTTAACTGCAGCTTCAACTGCATCATCAATCGATTCGATTTTCATGCCAGACAAGAGTTCTGCTTCATAAATATTTGGCGTTGTTAGGGTTGCATAGGGTAGTAAATATTTCTTCAGCACCTTTGCATAACCATCTACAGAAAGTTCTGCTCCACATCCTGCAACCATAACAGGATCTACAACCATTTTAAGATCATGTTCCTTTATCTTGGTTCCAACAAGATTGAGATTTTCCTTGCTGTATAGCATGCCAGTTTTACAGTATTTAATGGGATAAACTTTAAGAAGAGTTTCTAATTGTTTTTCTATGAATTCGGTTGAAACTGGTTCAATGGCCTCGACACTTTCTGGATTTTGAGCAGTTAAAACAGTAATGACTCCAGTTCCATAGATTCCCATTGCCTGAAATGTTTTAACATCATTAAGGATCCCTGCTCCTCCCGAAGGATCGTAACCTGCAATGGAAAGAGCAATCATGGATTAATTTCCCTCCTTTCGATGTGCAAACGTTCCTTTCCATGAATTGGAACTACCACTAAACCTTCATCGCTTAAAAATTTCCTTGTCTCGGTTCCAGTTCCATGCAGCATTATTTCACCGAGATCTTCGGCGGTGTTAACATCTAGGGCCATGTAAAATGAGTCATAAACATCTACTACAATATTTTTTGATTCTGCCATTTTTATATGTTCAAAGAAACTGCAATCTCCAAAGAGCATGTCCATTCCATTTACTGGACATAACATGGCGTTTGTTCCGCCTCCCTTTGCAGGTGCAATAACCATGCCATTTGTTTCTCCCATTTTTAACATTTCTTCAACATATTCTGGTTTTATTAATGGAACATCTGAAGGAACTATCAAAACCTGTTCTGCACTGGATGAACACCATTTTATGGCCTGCTTCAATGCTCCGTTTAAATCAGTAGAACCTTCTTCCTTCAATGGCACAACTTCAAGATTTTTCACGTAAGTTAGGACATCTTCATCCGAACTTATAACAACCACGCATTCAACTTGATTTTTCAATGCATTTGTAACATCCTTTAACATTTATTTTAAAAGATTTTCACGTTCTAAGGGTGTTAAAGTTGGGGATAAACGTGTTTTAGCATGTGTGAATCTTGAAACTGGGATTATGGCAAATGTTTTCTTCATGGAACATAACCTCTTGAAATTTTAAATCTTAAAATGATTTATCACAAAAAAAAGTTGAATGGATTTAACCCATTCCAATCATGGATTTAAACCAGTGATAAACTCCTTTTATTGTTCCCTCTGAATTTTGTGTGCTGTTCTGATTGATATTTTTTATATTATCTACCTTTACATTGAATTGGGAGGCTAAATTCGATTTAGCGGTGTTTACCATCTGTTTGAGTGTGGTGTAACTGATTTTTTGTGTATTTACCAGTGCCACAGGCTCACCACTATAAATATTGAAGTTAACACCTTCCGATAGTATCCAAATTTCTAACTGTGCATTGGTTGCATTTGTTAGATCATGGATGTTAGAACCAGCAATAACTTGTTTAATGGCATTTGAAGATGTGCCATTAGCCTTTAACTCGGAACCAACAACTGCCTGGGTGGATGGGTCAAGACAGTACGCATAAACCATTTCAGATGAATTGGTTGAAACAGTTTTGTTTTCAGCAACTACAAGATCTTGTGATGAATTTGCAATTAAAACATCACCAATCTGTACTTTAATTGGATCCCGCCCATTGTTTGCGACTACAACTTGATGTGGGACTGTTCCTGCACTGGTATTTTGTGTTATTACAACATTACCACTGTCATAGGCTTCCTTTAATGGTATGCCAGTTGACTGGGAATAGCTTAAATAACCTGTTCCCGCAGCAAATAAAACCACTAGAAATATTAGAATTACTAGTCTGAAGTTCAAAATTATCCCACCGTTGTTTTTTTAATATGTCTTAGCAATCAATGTTACGTGTTTAGATTTTTTTCCACAGTTAATACAGATCCCATCTTCTTTCTCTGCCTGAACACCAAGTATGTCCACATTAACCTTTTCTTCAATATCTTTTCCACATTCCTGGTCTCCACACCAGTCAAAAGTTACTATTCCTCCTTCTTCAGAAATTTTAGTTGAAGCCTCTTCAAGGGTTTCAACATGATGAACATTATTTTCAAGAGAATTCCAAGCTTTCTCTCGCATATCCATACTGATATTATCCAGCAAATTATTTACAGTTTGGGATATGGTGTTATCATCATAGTCTATGATTTCTTTTTCCTTAGAATCTCTTCTGAATGTAACTATCTTATGATTTTCAATATCCCTTGGACCCACTTCTAATCTTAAAGGAATTCCCCTCATTTCCCATTCATAATACTTTTTACCTGCTCTTATATCTCTGTCGTCAAAGTAAACCCTCAAATTTAATTCAGATTCGAGTTTTTCCTGCAATTTTTTACAGAAATCAAGGACAACTTCTCCTCCTTTCTTGAATATGATTGGAACAATCACAACATGATACGGTGCAACATCTGGTGGCAGGCATAATCCTGAATCATCACCATGGACACCTATTACCGATGCTATAACCCTATCAGAAAGTCCATAACATGTCTGATAAACATATTCATGATTACCTTCAGCAGTTTCATAGGTTATATCGAAGGTTTTTGCAAAGGTTTGACCAAGATTGTGCACAGTTCCAATTTGAAGGGTTTTACCATCTGGTAAGAGTGTATCAAAAGCCATGGTGTAAACTGCGCCAGGGAACTTATCCCATTCAGGACGTTTCGAAACTGTATAAGGTATTCCAAGACTGTCAAAAAACTGTCTGTATATTCTTAATGCTTCTTTAACCTGTTCCTCTGTTTCTTCAGCAGATGAATGAACTGTATGAGCTTCTTTAAACGTTGTTATTTCTCTAACCCTTATGAGTGGTCTTGTATGTTTAGTTTCATATCTGAAGGTGTTTACAACTTGATAATACCGCATTGGAAGATCGCTGTGGTTCCTTACCCAGAGTGAAAACATAGGGTACATTGCTGTTTCGCTGGTTGGCCTTAAAGCAAGCTTTTTATTAAGCTCAGTGAGTCCACCATGTGTTACCCAATAAACCTCTTCTTCAAAACCCTTGACATGTATTGCTTCTTTTGCAAGTTCGTCCTCTGGTATTAGTAGGGGAAACATGACTTCTTCATGATCCTTGTCTAGGATTGTTTTAAGAATTTCAAGGGTGTACTTTCTGATCTTGAATCCCTGTGGAAGCCAAACATGCATTCCCTTAACAGGGTACCTTG
>WASR01000208.1 GCA_009712615.1 Methanobacterium sp.
ATATTGTAGTTATTTCAAAATCAGTGAAAGTTCTGAGAAATTTCTGTAAAAAAATGAAAAAATATCCCGTATATATTAAGAAATGATATTTACAGGTACTTTAGATTCTTTAACGACCCTATCTGTTGTTCTTCCTAATAAGAACTTTTCTAGACCATGTTTACCTGATTTTCCCATGACCACTTGATCTATTTCTTCATCAACTATGGTTTTTAGTATAACCTCTGATGGATTTCCTTCCTTTAATAGTACCTTGAAATTGATATTTTTACATGTTCCTCCGCATTTGTTATCTTCGATAGTTTCTTCAAACTTTTTTACAGCATTTTCCATATCATTTCTGAGTTCTTCATCCACTGATTCCCTGACTTCTGGTTGTGGTATGGCATTAAGATAAGAGGTATCTATAACGTTTAAAATAAGTATTTCAGCACCACTCATATCTGCCAGAGATATGGCATATTCTCCTGCTTTAATAGCATTTTCTGATCCGTCTGTTGGGAGTAATATTTTTTTTACCATGTTTAAATTCCTCCTTCATTTCTCTTTTTCAAAAAAATTTTCAGAAATTAATGGGATTTTATGGAAAATCCATTGACCCCAATATTTTCTGATCCAATTATTTCTTATTTATTTTTTTAACCCAAGAATGGTTTTCCTATGGTCAAAATTATTGCTATGGTGAAGATTATTCCAATTACCACCATTGGTATTCCTGCTTTAAGTATCTCCTTGATTTTCACGTATCCAGTTCCGTACGCCATGGCAACAGTAGGATCTGCCATCGGGAACATGAACGAAAGTGAACATGAAATTGCAACAGGTACTGCATAGATACCCACTGGCTGACCTTGAGCTGCAGCAAGGGTCACTGATAATGGTACTAAAATTGCTGCAAGTGCAATGTTAGACATTACCTGGGTAAATATAACTGCTATGATCATCAGCATGAGCATTATGGCCAGTGTTGAAACATTGCTTCCCATCAGACCTATCAGATCATGTATGAGCCATGCGGCTGCGCCAGTATTTAAAAGGGCTGCTCCAAGGGACAGTGCACCTCCAAAGAATATTATGAGTCCCCAGTCAACCCCTTCTTGAGCATCTTTCCAGTCGATCACACCAGATATGAAGTACAGTGCAGCTCCAATTAAAGCCACAGAATAACTGTCTAATCCTGTAATACCTGTTGTTACCCATAGTCCTATGGTGAAGAACAAAATTACAGCAGTTATTTTTTCCTGTTTTGATATTGGCCCCATAACACTCATGGATTTATGAAGGGTTTCCTTACCCCCCACAATTCCATCTACTTCTGGTGGAAATATCCATCCTAACAACTTCCATGTAACAATTAACATGATAATTGCAAGTGGAAATCCAAAAATCATCCAGTTAACGAAGGGAAGATGAGTATAGGCAGCTGCCATTAAGTTTGGTGCTGTACCTATTTCTGTACCAAATCCTCCCGCAAGTGACCCGTATGAAGCACCAAGGACCATGGCCTTTGCAAAATTACTGTTACCCTTCTCCGCATCATTAATACCAAATAAAGGAACTATTGTCTTAATAATTGGAAGTAACATTGCAAATGCAACAACATTTTCAATCCACGCTGATAAAAGTCCTGTACTGAAAACCGCTGCAAATATACTCATATTTGGTGTTGTGCCTACTTTTGATAACATCCAGTAAGTGAAACGTTTAGCAAGCCCACTTTTACCAATGGCAACTGCAAGAATAAAACCCCCAATCATCAGGAATATGATTGGATTTGCAAATCCAATGACCGCATTAGTAAAACTTTCGATACCAAGAATAGGTTGTAAAAATAGCAGTATTAAAGAGGTGACTGCTAAATGCTGAGCTTCACTTGCCCACATTATGATGGCAAATATCAGCAGTGCGATTGCAGCATGTCCAGGATAACTTAAACCAGGTAATGGAATTAGCATGATCACTAAAAAAGCAATGATCGCTAAAGGCATCCCTAAAGTCTTAAAGCTAATTTTCGTAATTGATTCCTCCTTATTTATTCAATTAAATCATAAACAAATAAGATAGTGAGAATATCCTATAAATACGTATTTTGTCGTGAATAATTATTAACGATCATATTTATATAACATGAAAATTTGAGTTAGTTTAACTCAATTCTAGGTAATCAAAACTTATTTTATCTGAAAAAGTGTTTGGAAATATGATATCATGAATAAATATGATAATAACGAGTTCATAACCATTTACACCAAATTATATGATCTTTACGGACCACAAGGTTGGTGGCCACTGCAAAATATTATAAAGGGTTTAAAACCCCATAAAACAGGGGCGCAAAATGGTTATCATCCCCTTGATTATGACCTGCCCAACACCCAAAACCAAAGGTTTGAGATAATACTTGGAACCATACTCACACAAAATACTGCGTGGACATCAGCAGAGAAGGCTCTTAAAAATCTTAAAAAATTGGATGTTTTAGATCCTGAAAAAATTTTATCCATAGAAACTGAAACTCTTAAAGCAGCCATTAAATGCGCAGGATTTTTAAATCAAAAGGCAAACTACATCAAAGCCATCACAGAATTTTTCATAGAATTAAATGGCGAAATTCCAACAAGAAAGGAACTATTGGGTGTGTAGGGAGTTGGAAACGAAACTGCTGATTCCATACTGCTTTATGCATATAAACAGCCATCCTTTGTTGTAGATGCATATACAAGAAGAATATTTACAGGGTTAAATCTAGTAAAAGAAAAAAACAGTTACTTGGAAATTAAAAAGAAGTTTGAATCAAACTTACCAAAGGATTATAAGCTATTTAATGAGTATCATGCATTAATAGTGGAACATGCCAAAAGATATTACAGTAAAAAGCCATACGCAGTAAATGATCCAATCATTGATTAAAAAAATAGGACAATGAGTTAAGGTCCAAAAATGATCAATAAACTACTTGTTCTGGAGATTTGAAATGAAAAAAATCAGATTCACAGACATCAGCGTGCCAGTTATCAGACTGACATTTAAACAAAGGTTTTGGCTTGCAAAAACTTGTAATAAGATACCCCCAGTTGCTTGGGTGGTTAAAAAAATTTTTTTTGATGGTGATGACATCCAAGTTCTTCCAATGGATAAAGTTGTACAAAAAAATTCTTTAATCAAGAGTATAGATGTGGATAATCATGTTCCATTGGTTAAAAGTTCCCCTGTTCCCAGTGATGTTTTAAAACTCATGATACAGAAAAGCAGATATCGTTTTATCATGAATTTTTGTATCTGCAGAACAGCTAACAACTGTGAAAAATTTCCCCATGAGTTGGGATGTCTATTTCTAGGTAAGGGGGCGAGCAGAATCTCTCCAAATGTAGGTAGGCTTGCAAGCATCGATGAAGCCATCGAACACATTGAAAAATGTGGTGAAGCTGGTTTAGTTCATATTATTGGACGCAACAAGATCGATTGCTTATGGCTAAATGCAGGTAAACATGATGAGTTACTCACCATATGTAACTGCTGTGATTGCTGTTGCCTGTGGAAAATGGCCCCATATCTCCCAGAACAAATAGGTAATAGTTTAATGCCAATGGAAGGCATCGAACTGGTATATAATCCCAAATTTTGCACTCTATGCGGAGCATGCACCAGAGAGAAATGCTTTGTTCATGCCATCACCATGGAAACAGATGGTATAAACATTGATAAAGTCAGATGCAAAAAATGTGGAAGATGTGTTGATTCATGTAAATACAACGGATTAACTATTTCTATGGATTCTGATACAATAAATCGTTCCATTGAGCACGTTGAAAAATTGGTTGATGTAAAACTCATTTAAATTTCGATAGCCAAGGCCATTTTTTATTGGCTACAATTTTATAGTCAGACCATCATATTAATTATCAAACTTGAAATATAACAAAAAAAAGTGATAGAAATGGAATTTCCAGTAACTAGAATGAGGAGACTCAGAAAGGATCAAAATATCAGAAATATTCTTACAGAGACTAAATTAAATCCAGAAGATTTCATATACCCAATTTTTATTAATGAAGAGCTTGAGGATGCTTACAAGGAAGAAATAAACACCATGCCCGGTCAGTACAGATTTTCAATAAACGATGCAGTCACCTATCTCAAAGAACTTGAATCAATTGGATTATCATCAGTTATCCTGTTTGGAATGCCCAAAATTAAAGATGAAAAGGGATCAATGGCTTATCATAAAAATGGTGTGATACAGCAAACAATTAGAAAACTTAAGGCAGAAACTGACCTTGTTGTTATTACAGACGTGTGTCTTTGTGAGTACACATCCCATGGTCACTGTGGAATAATCAAGGATGGAGAAGTTTTAAACGACCCTACCTTAAATTATCTATCAAAAGTTGCTTTAAGCCATGCTGAAGCAGGTGCTGATATTGTTGCACCATCTGATATGATGGATGGCAGAGTTGCTAGCATCAGAAAAGTTCTGGATCTAAATGGCTATCAGGATACCATAATCATGTCATACTCTGCCAAGTATGCATCGGCATTTTACGCACCATTCAGAGAGGCTGTGTGTTCAGCACCTAGTTTTGGTGACAGGAAAACTTATCAGATGAACCCAGCAAATTCCCAAGAAGCCTTAAGAGAGGTTAAACTGGACATAGCCGAAGGGGCCGAAATGATAATAGTTAAACCTGCAATGCCCTATATGGACATTATCAGAGAGGTTAAAAATGAATTTAAAATGCCTACTGTTGCATATCAGGTTAGTGGAGAGTACTCCATGATTGTGGCCGGAATTGAAAACGGATACCTCACACAAGATTCAATTTATGAATCATTACTTTCAATAAAAAGATCAGGGGCAGATCTAATCATCAGTTACTTTGCTCCGGAATTTTTAGAGGGAAAAATTTAATTGATTTTCACTAAGATGAATTTGATGGAAACTCACATCATCAGTACAATTTCCTGTAAAACTATTATATGGAAAAAATTCAATATATGAATTAGAAAAATATTTGATCAAAAGGAGTTATTAATTTGGATCCTGATTTCATAGCAAAAACTGCCCAAATAGCATCAGTATTGGAAGTTAGTGGTTATCCCAAACCTGGAAATGTGCACAGAACCCAAGATTTCACAGACATGGTTTTTGAAGACTTTTTAATCAGCGGAGTAGTGATTGGAAATACCATGAAAAAAGCTGCAAAACTCGGCCAAAATCATGGCTCAAATTCCCGAGAAATGTCCAAGATCGAAGTAGGTAAACTCATTAAAGAAGCCGTTGTTGAAACTGATAAATGGATTAAAAATAACACCAATCTAGGTATTATAATGTTGCTTACACCCATCTGTGCAGCTGCTGGAATGAGTGATGAAATAGATGAAATGCCCTACAACATCGATGAAATTCTAAGGGCAACTACACCATATGATGCTGTTAATCTTTATGAAGCAATTAATATAGCTGAAGCCGGTGGAATGGGAGTTCAGGATGATTTAGATGTTACAAGTGACAACGCTAAAAATGAACTCATAGAAAAGAACATCAATATGTACGATGTTTTGGATCTATCATCCCAGTGGGACATGCTTGCCAATGAAATTACCAGGACCATGCCAATCACGTTTGAATTGGGTTATCCCACATTTAAAGAAGTCAGAAAGGATCACGGCATAAACAAAGCCACAGTTCAAACCTTTTTAACCATACTGTCAATATATCCCGACACATTGATCGCTCGGAAATATGGACTTGAAACTGCACAAGAAGTTTCAGTAGATGCCGGCTTGATTGTTAAGGAAGGTGGAGCATTGACTGATAAGGGCATGGATATGCTCATTGACATCGATAATGACCTGGTTGAAAAGAAGTTGAATCCTGGAACAACTGCAGATCTAACTGCATCATCAGTTATGGTTGCTCTTCTGGATGAATACAAAGCGAATTTTAATTTATTATTAAATTTTTATAGTATTAACAATTTTTAAGTGTTATTTAAGGGATGTAATGAAAATGAATGCAGATAAAATTGATAAGGTTATTGATGAATTACACATCAACGAAAAAAAGGTTTTGAAGGGACTAGAGTCTGCTGGTTTGGAAGCCATTCCCGAAGAAATTGTGGAAACACAGAATATGAATATCAAAGCTGTTATTAGTGCAGCAGGTATACTTGAATCTAGGGGACTAATAGAAGTTCAAAAGGATGAG
>WASR01000123.1 GCA_009712615.1 Methanobacterium sp.
TTAGTGCTCCGTTACTGTCGTCTGAGACATAAGTTAAACCACTGCTTGTCCATTCGTTGATGGTTACGTTTTGTGCTGTGTCTGGTCCGTTGTTTTTGACTGTGACTGTTAGTGTTATGGTGTCGTTGGTTTTGGGTGTGGTGTTGTTTGCTGTGTTGGTTACTTGGATGTCTGCTGTGTTTGTTGTGATGTTCATGGTTGCTGTTTGGTTGTTGTTTGTGCTTACGGGGTCTGTTGTGACTGGGTTGTAGGTTGCTGTGTTGGTTATGGTTCCACTTGTTGCACTTACTTTGGCTACTATGTGTAGTGTTGCTGTTTGTCCGCTTGTTAGGTTTCCTATGGTCCATACTCCGTTTGTGAGGTTTAGTGCTCCGTTACTGTCGTCTGAGACATAAGTTAAACCACTGCTTGTCCATTCATTAATTGCAACATTTAAAGCAGGGCACGGGCCATTATTCTTAACAGTAACAGTTAATGTAATTGTATCATTATTTTTTGGTGAACTGTTGGACACAATGTTGGTAACCTGAACATCAGCAATATTCGTTGCAACTGTCAAGTTGCCAGTTCCATTACTCGCAGCATAACTTGCATCCTGAATAAATTCGGCTAAAATTGAATAAACACCGATATTTTGTGTGACGGTGTAGGCGAAGGTAGCAACTCCATTACTGTTTGTAACAGCAGTGCCTAAAAACACACCGTTAACACTGAATCTTATAGTTTTACCTGACACTGTTATGTTATTTCTAGTGTCCCTTAAAGTAGCAATGAGGTTAGTTGTAACTCCATTGTAACCTGTAACTGGAATGACAGTGATTGAGGTTGGAATTGCTGCAGGTGATGAAATGGAAATATTGGTGGTAACATTTCCAGAATTCACCACAGCCTTCACCTGAGAAATACCCGGAGTAACACCTGTAAAAATAGTTGTAGCCGTACCATTGACAGTGGTGCTGTTTGTTTGATTCAAAGTTCCCAATGAATCAGCACTGAAGTTTACAAGAATTCCATCTGGAACTGTCATACCAGAATACAGGGATCTAACATCCACACCGTTACTGTTATGATTTAGATCCGCAGTAACAGTGGAGTTAGATCCTGTAATTAACTGGTTTGGATTGGCAGAAAGAGTTAAAACAATCCATGGATTGATGTTAAACAAACCAATAACTGATGAAGGGCTCAGATTTGATCCCCACCAATTGTTCAGGGCATTGATGTACCCTGTGGTGTCCGGACTGTAAACCTGATAGGTGTTACCAATCACACTGTTTAAATTGAAATTTGCAGCGTTATAATTACTGAAGGATGCACCGTAGAGATTGTACTCCAACCTGTTGGAGATGACACTGTTGCCAGTGCTGGTGATGGTAAGACCTGCCTGACCATTATAACTCATTGTATTTCCAGTTATATTACAATTTGATCCAGTTACAGTGAGCCCTGTTTGATTGTTGTAGTTTATGATGTTACCTGTAAAATTTGTGTATGGACTGGCACTGTTGATCCCGTTGTTGTTGTAGGATACAACATTGTTGGTAACCACGTTGTAATCTGCATCACCAGATTTCTGGATGTAGAGCCCCATCAAATTATTCTGAAGGGTGTTACCAGATACTGTGTTGTAAACCCCTATCAACAGTATACCGCTACCACCTGTATGGGTCACGGTGTTTCCAGTCAAAGTTCCATGATCCGCAGTAAAAATCAATCCATTATCTGAATTGTTATTAATGATGTTATTTGAAACGGTGGAATAATTACTTGCACTGTTAATACCAGCGGTATTATTGTTCAAAGTGTTTCCATTCACTGTGTTGTAATCAGCACTAGAATACTCAGCAAGAGTTATTCCGCAGTTGCCGTTGTTTGATGCGGTGTTGTTTAGGATTTGATTGTATCTGCCTGTGATGTCCAGTCCGCTCACCAGGTTTCCGTTTGCTGTGTTGTTGGATATTGTGCTGTTGCTTAAGCAGATCCAGAAACCGTTCTTGTTTCCAGTCAGGATGTTTCCGCTCAATGTGAAGTTGGTTGGTGTGTTGGTTCCTATTTGCTGTACTGCTATTCCATCTTCGGCTCCTGTTACGGTGTTTCCAGTTATGGTCATGCCCCTTGCATTGTCTGTGGTGTAAATACCCGCACCGTTGTAACCTGTGCAGCTCACCCTGTTGTTGGACACTGTGTTGTTTTCACTGTTGTCGTTGAATATGATTCCATTCAAGAAATTACTGACGGTGTTTCCATTTAGGGTGTTGTTGGTGACTGTTCCATATTCGAAGCTTATTCCATTCCCAACACTCGGATCAACTCCGATTATGGTGTTGTTTATGACGCGGGAGTTGTAGACATTCCCATAAAACTGAATTCCAACCAGTGATGCTCCAGATATGACGTTGTTGGCTATTGTACAGCTGTTGGCATTGTTGATCATGATACAGTAGTTACTCTTGGTCATGATGAAGTTCTGAATCGAAGATCCAGATCCACCTGAATTAACAATAAAAACAGCAGAACTAGTATTTTTAGCCTCAACAGTCACATTACCGCTGGACTTAATGTTAACTTTCTTGTTTAAAGTCAAACTTTCCTTATAGGTGTATCCCTTACTGTTGTTATCGTACACAACAATGTTATCACCATCCGAAGCACTGTTAATAGCACTCTGGATGCTGTCCCCAGGATGTACAGTTACGTTGGCTGCACCTATGGATTGAAGTGAAAATAAACACATGCACATAAATAATATGAGAATGATCATTTTTCTAATCAAATATACCACCAACCCTCATTAATTTGTAATAGATGAATGTACAATCACTGCACATATAATGATTTCATGGCAATATTGTGAACTATTTCACAAAACTCGGGTCAATTATTTAAGGAAAGATAAAAATAACAACAAACACAGCTTTATTAACCTTTAAATTAAATCTCCTTTAGTATGCTGTTAATAATTTAAACAGGTACCTTTAAAAATAAACCAATCATTCAAAATCAGGAACTAACAACATTCCAATGAAAACCAATGGCAAAAATGGATGAAATCAACTTCCAGATCTCAAACTTCCCTTTTTAATCAACATCAAAGCCAGTAACGATATCAAAATAAAGGGCATCATGGTACTCACACCAATTAAAATGTAATCCACCTTTCCCAGGGTAAATGCCCTAACAGCATTTTCTAAAAGATACACAAAATAAAGAACAACAATAAACAGGTTTGAACCCACCTCAAAACTATAATTAGAATCTGTTTTCGATGTAACTCCTTCGTAGTATCTGAAAATTAATATGGCCACGGCTGCAACACCAAACCAGCCAATATAGTTTGCTATTGGTATTCCAAAGTAAGGACCTCCACTCGTCCATACCCATCCAGCGATCTGTGGAGCCACAGCAACAGGATCGAGTATCATATCTAAATTCATGGCTATTAATCCACCAATGGCTGATAACAAAATGATCATTCCGTAGAAGTACCCGGAGCCATCTTTCTTTCTTGGTTTATCCCCACCAAATCCAAACAGAAATAGATTTGTCAGGGTGTAACTGAAGTAGATTATAATTGACCATGAAATTGGCGTCGTAAGAGGAACTATTCCGAAAAAGAAGGTTGGTAAATTGTAATAATAGGGCATACCATATATGCTGCCATTTAAAACTCCGTTGGCTTCAAATGCAAAACCAAATACCAAAGCAATAGCGAACAAGAGCAGAGTTTTTTTGTTACCAAGGGCCTTAGAAGAATGTAACAAAACAAAACCAAATGCAAACCACATATAAAAGGAGCCAACCAGGGCAAGAATAGATAATGGAACTAAGTAGGAAACAATTGCACTAAAAATGGAAATTATAAACAATCCAAAGAACAATTTGATGTAAAAATTCTGGTTCAAACCTAAACGTTCTGAGAATACTGCAACAAAAATTGCAAAGAGAACAATCAAAAAATCCAACAGTAAACCGATCATTAGAATTCACCAAAATTTACCACTACTGAAAATCCTAGTCATTCATCCAAATTCTTCACATGCTGCTAAAACACAGGCTTTTTGTAATATATCTAGAAAATCTTGTACACCTATTTTTTTTATACCTAACAACTTATAAATCTAACCAAACTGATTGAAACAACAAACAAACATTTACTAATAGTTCTAATCCAAGTAATTATCCATCAACAGATAATGAGATGCTACAATCTAATAGTTAATGTGTGTATGGAGAGTTCGTGCTGCCCATAAAAAAATCCAAAAAAATTAGCTCGATTATACTGTAAAGCTCTAGTCCAGAAAATAAAATAATGGTTGGGGTTTTGCCCCAAACATATGTTCAATCGTAGTTTGTCAGGTTTTCCTGCGATATTGTTTCCTGTTTGCTCAAGTTTTCATAGTACTTGTCAACATTTGAAGCCACGTTACTCTTGTCAAGGTTCAATGCACCTTCGTTGTAGAGTGTCTGAAGTTCAGTTGCGTGTGTTAATTCGTACTTCCAGTATGGGCTGTACATGAATACTTGTAAGAGTCCATATGTGGTGTAAACATAGGCTGGAACAATACCGTATGTCTTGGTCAAGATCTGGAAGTAGAGAGGGAATCCACATCCTGGATCAATGAGTGGATTATCAGTCCTAACAGTTCCATGCCAGACCGTTGGTAAAGGCCCTGTCTGGTTGTGGGCTTGTTCAAGTTGTTTGACATGGGCCATCATTTCATCGTAGGTGTTGTAAATTGTTCCGTCAGACATGTACTTGTACCTGCCGTCAGGGACACCGTAAATAGCAACTTTAAGTGAATCAAGCATATCTATCTGGCTCATACTCTTTGAGCCACCACCCTGCGTATCTATGTAAGCAACTTCAATTACGTAAACATTACCTGATTGATGACTGGTTGTGTCGTTTACAACCTCTGGAAAGCTCCTGTAATTGGAACTTCCTGCAAAGTGCAGAACCATCACACATGGTGAATTCCTTTCAAGGGCGTATTTGCCCAGAAGATTTGCATGGGGATGTCCTGGATACATGTCAGGATTGGCAATTTTAACGAATGATAATCGTCCTAGAGGCTCTATAGGTCCGTTTGATACAGTTACATAGGAATAACCTATTACAACTGCTATTAATCCCAGAGCTATGGCTGCGACCCAAATTTTTTTACTCATAACTTTTGTCACCTAAATAATTTTTACAAATGATTTCAGAAAACTTTTCTTTTGTACCCCAATAGGTGCCCCATAATGAATTTAAATAATTTATTCATCAAATTTACATGTTCATATTCTAATTAAATCAAACAAAGGAGTAAATATTCCATGATAGGAAAAATCCAGTAGCATTACCCTTCAAATCCCTTGTCAGTCCCATGAGTAAGACCTTGTCATTGGTTTTTCCAGGGACTGTGTACACTGTTTTATTATCCATTTTTTGAATGCTTGTAACGTTGTAGGATTGAAGATCAATGTTGTCTGAAGGATGTATTACGGTAATTTCATGCACAGCAGAGTTTGTACCAATAATACCCAAACTCACCCTGATTATGATAAGTATTATTATTATAACACTTGGTTTTATTAAATCTTTGGCTTTAAATGGCTTTTTAATGAAGCAAATACCCATGAGTGTGGCCAGACCCACCAATGCTGGAGTGGAAAATAAACCTCCATCAAGCACACCTATGAGGGACACAGTAACTGCGAATGCGCGCAATATCTGATACAACAGCCTTGTTTCATTTGCAACAGCTATGATTCCAGAGATATATATGAGTGGGTAGGTTACAAACACTACCAAAGCAAACGGCAAGGTGTAGGGTATGAGGGCTACTCCTGCATTTATTCCAGCATTTATATGAATGCCAAGACTACTTATCACCAGTCCGAGCATGGATTTAAACACATGGCTGTGTGTCAGTGCGGTTGAACTGTAGGAACTGGTGTTGTAAACAATAAATGTGTTGAATGGTGATACTCCAAATTTCATCCTGATTATAAGTTCTACCAACATTCCAACCAGATAAGTGAAAACCAGCAGACTAATGGTAATTTTAAGGTATTTTTTGGGTTCAAATTTGAAGACAGATCCCAGACCCGAGATTTTAGATCCAATGTACCCTTTCAAATCGAATAGAGGATACAACAGCAGGATGCTGCCCATGACAGCGAAGAGTATTATGGACTTTCCCTGTGAAGA
>WASR01000207.1 GCA_009712615.1 Methanobacterium sp.
GCTACTGCGGTTTTATCCATTGCTTCTTCGATGTCGACATCTTCGAGAGCTGCAATTAATGCTTTAACTCTTGCGTCGTCTACTTCTGCGCCTGCTGCTTCTAAAACCTTCTTCACATTTTCTTCGCTAATTTCCTGACCGGTTGTGTGCAATAACATTGCTGTGTATATATATTCCATGAGATCACCTCAAAGTTTAAATTTTGTTTAGTTTTAATAAATTTTTTAAATTCAATTTTAACTTAGCCAAATAGAGCTCCAAGACCTGCTGCTGCATCTCCTTCCTCTTCTTCAGCTTCTTCTTCATCTTCTGGTTCTTCGTTGTTATCTTCCTTGGTTTCAACTTTAGCTGCAGTTGAACTCAATTTTTCTTTAAGCTCTTCATCGACAGCATTTTCATCCTTGGCAGATACTTCTGATGCTACTGCAAGCATCTGTGCATATGCTTTGGCCAATAGGACGTCCCTTGTTTTTTCGTTTAATATTTCTGCGTTTAAAGCAAGGTTCAATGACTGTGAAACAGCTTTCTGTATTATGAGTGGTGTAGATTCCTTGTTGAAGATTACAGCTTCGACTGATAAGTTCAGTGCTTGTGTAAATGCTTTCTGGACATCTGCTAAAGTTTTTTCCTCGTCAACTGTCAATAGATCAGATGTGTAAATAGTTTCTGCTTCATAGGCAGCTCTGAGATCGATTCCTACTTCTAGTGGGAAAATTTCAAGCCTTGTAAGTATGCTTGCAACATCCCTAGGAATGACTTCTCCTGCTTCAACTATGACTTTATCATTGGTGATAACTATTTTTCCCTTCTCTATCTTGGCAGGTATTCCTGCCTTTTGAAGTTCACCAAGTACGGGACCAGGTTTGAATGCAGTATCACCCTTAGGAACAATTATGTCCTCTGGTGCTATACTTCCAGCCTTTGCAGGTGCTGGTGTTTTACTGCTCTCAAGAATCTTGTAAAGTTTAAATGGATTCATATTCGTGAATATTAGGGCTGGCTGCCCTTCCATGTAATCTTCGAGAGTTTCTATCTGGGCTTTTTCACTGTCGTTCAATGCAAGGCTCATTAAAGTTTTCCTTGACATTTTGAGAGTAGCACTGTCTTTGAGTGTTCTTCGCATCTGTTGGAGCTGAGGGGCTGGTATATCTGCAAGGTTTGCCATACCCACAACTTCATAGCTGTTTATAAGTTCCTTGAGGTTTGCTACTTCATCTTTTTTCCATTCAGCAACATGAGGCATTATACCACCCTCGCTACTGGGCCCATGGTTGTCTTAATGTACATGGACTTTATCTGACTTCTGCCTTTCTCAAGTTTTTGATCCAGTATTTGAAGAATTGCTTCAATATTCTCAGCAATCTGTTCATCGTCCATGTCTTGCGACCCGACAATTGCCTGGATAACTGGCTGGTCTTTAATTCTTACTTTTGCTGTATTTTTTAATCTCTCCATCAGCGGTTCTGGTTTTGCTGATGCAGGAACTGGTTTTGGCATTTTCTTTCTAGGTCCTAAAACTGGTCCTAGGAATCTACCCACAAGTGGCATGAAATCTGCCTGGGCAACAAAGAAATCATTCTGGTTAGCAACTTTTTTAGCTGCTTTCCTGTCTTTACCAAAGCTTTCTAAACCTTCTTTGGTAATTACAAGGCTTGCACCAGCATTTTCTGCCTGAAGTGCCAGTTCTCCATCTGCAATAAAGACGACCGAAACGTCTTTACCACGACCATTTGGGAGAAATACTTCTTCGTCTATACGGTTTTCTGGCTTTTTCACGTCTAAATCCTTGATTTTTATAACCACATCAATGGATTGTGTGAAGTTCCTCGGCTTTGAATCTTCTTTAGCCTTCTTCACCGCTTCCAATATCTCTTCTTTCATCTAATTCCTCCATGAACTTTAATTTCAAAAGTTCACACGAATTATTTTTTTCTATTGTGTTGTGTTCAATGATATGATTTGCCATATCTATGAAATTGAATCTGTGAAATGTTTTTGATCTGTAATTATGATCATTGAATTATCATTACATAAAAGCATGATCATTCAGAACTGTAAACAAAAAAATGAAATAAACTTAGGCGTTCTGGACGAGTGTTTCGTCATAAACTCCTTGATCTATCTCTTTCTGCACGTCTCTAGGATCTTTTCCTTCGACTGTTATTCCCATGCTCACACATGTTCCAATAACTTCTTTTGCAGCATTTTTGTAGTCATTTGATAAAAGTGCATCGAACTTCATACGTGCGATTTTCAATGCCTGTTCAACCTTGAGATCAGCAACCTTTTCAAGTCCAGGATCTGTTGAACCCTTTTCAATTTTAAGTTCATCTATGATGAGTGCTGTTGTAGGTGGGGTACCAACTGTGACTTCAAATTCTTTGGTTCCAACATCTACGATTATCTTTACAGGTACTTTCATACCTTCAAAGTCGGATGTTTTTGTGTTTATCTGTTCAACAACCTGCATCATGTTAATGCCTAGCGGACCTATTGCTGGACCTAATGGTGGTCCTGGTGTTGCTTTTCCGCCGTCTATAAGAATTTCTACGGTTTCTTTTGCCATTAATCTGCCTCCTTCTGTATTAATCTGATTTGATCACCTTTAACTGTAACTGGGATTGGTACTGCTGCTTCTATCAGTTCCAAAACAACGTCTTCTTTGGATTCATCGATCCTGACAACTTTAGCTTTCTCCCCTTTAAATGGACCGGATATGAGTTCGACAATACTTCCCTTTTGAACCGATGCAAGTATTGGCTCCGGATTTAGAAAGCTTTTAACTTCTTCGTAGGGTATTTCACCCTCTATTGCACCCTTCATATGTGGCACTTTAAAGGCTGGATTCTGCATATCGATCTTGGTTGAAGATTCAACTAGAATGTAACCCCTCAGGCTTTCGGGAACAAGAATAGAATGGACTTCAATCCCACTATTTTTAACGTTTCTGCCGATTATCCTTGCAACGTTTTTTTCCTGGCCTACGAGGGTTCTTATTGCATAAATCAAACTATCACTAACCTTCAAAAAATTTTATTAAATAGACTTTAAGTTAATTATTATGATCTTCAAATTTTATATACCGGATAAAAGCTGCGCTCCTATACTTATTATAAAACCTATGGCGCCTATTATAATGACACCTATTCCTGTTATTTTTGCTACGTTCAAAAATTCATCTCTGCCAGGCTTTCTGGATACATGCAGAACTCTTTGACAGAGTTTTATAAAATCGACTAGAGACTTTTTATTCAAGTTCATGGAAATACCCACTTCAATTATAATTTATAGAGAATGAGAATTTTTAAAATTTAGATAGATCACATTAGGAGGGTATGGGTTTAGAGATTTATAAACCTTTCCATTTAATGGAGATGGTAATCACTAAACTCAAAGGAAAGTAGGGTGGGGAATTAATTTTTGCGGGTTTTTCCCTTTAAAATTAATTGAGGGTTGGTTTAAAAAACACCATCAATAAATTCTTCTAATGAAGATTCAGGAACACTTTCGCGTTGTTTTTCCTCGACGTATTCTTTTTCACCAGGCATTCCAAATATGTGTGGAGATTTAACACCTGCAACAACAATGGTTGTCCTGATGACATTTTCTAGGTCTTCCTGTATCTGAGTACCCCATATTATGTTTGCATCTGGATCCAGTTCGTCTGCTACGATCTGAACCACCTTTTCAGCCTCATGTAATGTGAGATCCGAACTTCCGCATATGTTTATGAGTGCTCCTTTAGCATTGGATATATCCAGATCCAGCAGCGGACTGTTCAAAGCTTCGTGAACAGATTCAATTGCCCTGTCTCCAGAGTCAGATTCACCCATTCCGATCATGGCCATGCCTGATCCCATCATGATGCTTCTGATATCTGCAAAGTCGAGACTAACCAAACCAGGTTTGGTAATTAGCTCTGTTATTCCTTTAACAGCCCTTCCAAGGATCTCATCAGCAACCATGAATGCCTTGTTTATTGGCAAGTTTGGTGCTACTTCGAGCAGTTTATCGTTTGGAATGACTATAACGGTGTCTGCAGCTTCTTGAAGTTTTTCAAGACCTTTTTCTGCATTTTCGCGTCTTCTCAGTCCTTCAGCACTGAATGGCATTGTGGCCACAGCGATTGTTAATGCGCCTATTTTTTTTGCTAACTTGGATATTACTGGTGCAGAACCTGTTCCAGTTCCACCACCTAAACCACAAGTTACAAAGACCATATCTGCCCCGTCGAGCTTCTCCTTGATCTGCTCTTCGCTTTCTTCAGCACTTTCTTCCCCGATATCAGGTATTCCGCCTGCACCGAGTCCTCCGCATGTCGATCGTCCTATCAGTATCTTATGATCTGACTTGGAATAAAAGAGATCCTGTGCATCCGTGTTAACGGAAAGTGTGCCCGCACCTTCGACTCCTATTTCCGCGAGTCTTGAAACTGTGTTATTTCCAGCCCCTCCAGTTCCTACAACGAAAATTTTAGCCCGGCTTCGTTGGATAATCTCTTTTAGATCGCTGTCGATGTTGTCGTCAAATGAATTGCGCTCTTCCATGGTTGATCTTTCCTTTCTTTTTTCAGATTCCTTTATGGTATTGTTTATAAGAGATTTCAATTCCTACCCCCACAGCTAATGTTTTATTATGTTAATTGTGTTATTGGACCTACTCATATTTAAAAGCAACGGTATTTTTGGTCATAATTTACCGCTGAACTATGATTTTTAACCCTTATCTTTCAATTCTAATTGAAAGTTATGTACTATCCAATTCTGAACTTGGATGTTTTTCAAGTTTATGATGTGTGCAATTTTGGGGAAAATTTTGACAATAAAACCCTTCGAGACTAAGGTCGGGGCATTGCAATTATTTCATTTATTTTGAGGTCAAAAAAATTTCCCATGTGGGCTGGCTTCAAAACAATGGCAGAATCTAAACCTTTTCCAGTTCCTCCAAGAGCGATAATTTCGGTGTCAGTTGGGATAAGCCCTGCATCTGCGGTCATTATTGATATTTCCACACCTACCTTAACTCCTTGTGAAAAAAGACGTAATGTGGCGGCTATAATTTCTACGGGAGTTATTCCCCCAACCTTATTTGATATGCCTCGACCAAATCCACTTAAAGAATGTGATCCAATGAATGTTTTGACTCCATTTTTTTCTAGTTCTGCCTTGTGTTCTGGTTCAAGTTCTATGATATCTTCACCCTTAAATCCTGAGTGGTGTGTGACATTTACGATGTTTAGTTCGGGATCATCCAGGGCCTTAACTAGTTTAACTGCAGAACTTCCAGATGCAGAAGCAACTACAATATTTTTTATTCCAAGATCTTTCCTTCTGGTTTTCACGAGTTGGATCAGTTCATCGGTATTTTCTTTTCCAGGCCTTTCAAAGTACTGAATAGTTTTCTCCATAAAATTCATCTCCTTTTTTTAGGTTTAAGATCTAATCTCATTAATTCTCAAAATCTCATTAACATTATAATATACGTTTACAGTGATGTAATTGTCTATCATATTTCAGATATTGTTGCTTCAGATTGTGAGATTTGGATATGTTTGGGCTTTATAAGAAACTGATATGAACCAATCTTCAGGTTTTTAATTTTAGATTCAAGAATCAAACAATACTCCTTAAATTCTTATTAATCTTCATAAAGATTTTGGTTTTATTGTCATGGTTGAGTTGGTTGAGCATGGGCTGAAATCAACCATTAGAGATGAGACTCCTTTAATTCAACTATTAAAATATATTTTCCTGGATCAAGATTACCTGTGTTGATCTTAGTGGTTGCCTTGCCTTTGAAATGTTTTGTCATCTCTTTCTTCTCTAACACTTCAACATGATCCTCAGTGTACAAGTGGAAGTAAAGATCGTCATTGTTCATTGGATTATCCCATAGGCCATCAATATAGTTTTCAGTCCATAACTGTGCTGTTACACTCACTGTGTCTCCTTGATTACATGTAATTGGACTTACACTATCCAAATGGGTATTAAGGGTTGTTGCAGATGCTGCAGGTGAAGCTACCATGATTGTAAACACAAACAGCATCATTAGTTTTGAAATTTTTCCTTTCATTTTATTCTCCCTCAATATTAATGAAATTGAACAGTTTAAATTTAAAAGTTGAATCATATAAAATTAACTAAAATATTATCTAAACATGTTAGATGAATTAAAA
>WASR01000099.1 GCA_009712615.1 Methanobacterium sp.
TCAGGCAGGGATGGTCGAGCGGTCAAAGGCGCTAGGGTGAGGGCCTAGTGGGGTAGCCCTTCGCGGGTTCGAATCCCGTTCCCTGCACTCTATTCTATTTTAAATTTAAATCTAAATTAACTGTTAATTTTTATTCAATTGCTATGGTGACTTTCAACTGTTTTGAATCTGCTAGATCCCTTACCATTTCTGGTTTAAGATCACATGCAGCTTTATCAGCCATGATCATTAGAGTTCTGGAACATTTAAACTCGCTTTTTCTTATAACCATGTCCGTTGGATGATCCAATGTTAAATCTCGATGCCCAAAACCATGAATTTCATCACAGGCATTTTCAGTTTCGAGCTTAACTGTTATTCTGGAGTTTTCATCCTGAATAGCATCGATCATCTCACTGGGAAAATTCTCCATTGAAACTCCAGAAGCAACAACAACAATACAATCCGCCTTCAATCCAATCTCAACATCCTTGGTAAATTCTAGTGTTGATTTGTGTCTGGAAGTCACATTCGGATGTCCCTTCAAAATAAAATTATATTCCATATTACATTACCTCCATCTGAACTTATTTTCATAAATTTAGGTTAACAACATTCCTGAATCTATTTTGTATTGGTTTGATGTTCATGGCATAGCCCATCACAATACAACCCTATTTTAGTATTAAAATTTAATATCTAAATTGGTTTATGTAAATATTTTTTGAGGTGAAAGATTTGAAGTTATCATGTGTTGTTGAGAACACAGCAACATTTTCGT
Source organism: Methanobacterium sp. (assembly GCA_009712615.1). Taxonomy (GTDB): domain Archaea; phylum Methanobacteriota; class Methanobacteria; order Methanobacteriales; family Methanobacteriaceae; genus Methanobacterium_B. The sequence continues at coordinate 761 of WASR01000099.1, forward strand.
CTGAATTTTGGGCAGAACATGGATTTTCAGTCCTAATAGAACATGGAGATTCAAAGATTCTGTTTGATACTGGTAAATCTCCAGAGGTTTTAGAGAACAATATGGGACTCATAAATGGTTTTAATGATTTAGAAACTGTTGTTTTGAGTCATGGCCATAGTGACCATACAGGTGGTCTTCCAGCCGTCTTTAAAAGTTGTTCGGCCGACATATTCATGCATAAACAGGGTTTGAAGCCCAAATATTTATCTGAAGATGGTGAAATGAGGTTCATTGGAACTCCTGAAAACTATCATTTAGATGATGAAGACCTCAACTTAACTAAAGCCAGATCTCGTGTAAAATTTGTTGAAAAACCCGTGGAAATTGTTCCAGATATTTATATATTCACAGATATTCCTATGCTAAATGATTTTGAAAAATTAAGTCCCTCACTTCTCTGTTTAGATGATGGTGATTTTGTTCAAGACCCATTCAATGAAGAACTTGTCTTGGTTGTGAGGACAGATCACGGGCTTGTAATTGTTTCAGGATGTGCCCACAGAGGTATTGTAAACACCATAAATGCTGTTTCCGACCATTTCAACGAGAAGATCTTTGGGGTGGTTGGTGGAACCCACCTTGTGACTGCCGATGAAAACAGAATGTTAAGGACTGTTCAAGAATTTGAAAAGATAAATGCTACCAATCTTGTTTTGGGACATTGCAATGGTTTTGAAGCCCAGTGTTTATTTAAAAATAAATTCAAAGAAGTTTTTCAACCGCTGGAATGTGGGAAAAGGCTGATGTTCTAGGAAAAATTGGTTAAAAATGTCGAAGAAAAGAATTTACAAGGGAAGTTACTGCCTCATAATAAGTTTGACAGAAGATTCTGTAGTGAAGGTGGGTAGCCTGGGCAATATTGATTTTAAAAAGGGCCACTACGTTTATGTTGGATCTGCTCTAAACTCACTTGAAAGCAGGTTGAGAAGACATTTAAGCCAAGAGAAAAAGTTACATTGGCATGTGGACTACCTACTCAGTAGTGTCAATGCCAGTCTGGTTGACATTGTCTACGCTGTGGATGATGGTAAATGGGAGTGTTCCATTGCTTCACGAATTTCAGAAAGAGGGGTTGAAACAGCCAGGTTCGGATGTTCAGACTGTAAATGTGGCTCCCATCTCTTTAAATTTGAAGATCTTGAAACTGCAGTTTCCTGTTGCTCAGATTCATTTAAAGCATTGTCACTCAACCCAATTGTTTGGAGTGATGGTTCCAACTTCGAATCTGAATAAAAAAAAGGTAAGTTTATGTTTTTATTAGATTTTTGTTAGTGAAATTTTCTGAAGAACTTTTCAAATTCATCCACTTCCATGGGTTTTGGGATGTCAAATTTCTGGTTTTTGTAGATGTTTTCTCCAAGTTCTCTGTAAAGCTCTGCCTGTTCAGATTCTGGAAACTTTTCTATCACAGTTTTTGCTTCGATCTCTGCCTTTTGAACCAGTTCATTACGGGGTATTATTCCTATGATCTTGGTGTTAACAATTCTCGCAAATTCTTCCACAATTTCCAGTTCGTTCTCGATTCCACGGCAGTTGCAGATTATTCCTCCAAGATTGCCTTTGAGTTTTTTTATTCCTTTACAGATGTTGTTTGCTGCGTATAGTGACATGTATTCGCCTGATGTGACTATGTAAACTTCATCTGCGAAGTTTTCACGGAGTGGTACTGCAAATCCTCCGCATACCACGTCTCCAAGCACGTCGTAGATGATGAGGTCCAGGTTTTCTTTGAAAACACCCAAACGTTCCAGGAGGTTCATTGCCACTATGACTCCCCTTCCTGCACATCCAACTCCAGGTTCAGGTCCTCCTGACTCTACACATTTCACATCTCCAAATCCCTTGACTATTATATCTTCTTGGTTTAGATCCTTCTTTTTAAGTTTTAAAATATCTAGTATGGTTGGGATTCTTTTTCCAACAAGGGTTCTGGTGGTGTCTGCCTTGGGATCACAGCCTATTACTAGAACTTCGCTGTCCTTGGAACGGGCAGCTGCTATGTTGGATACTGTGGTGGATTTTCCAATACCTCCCTTTCCATAAATAGCGATTTTTTTGGTTTTATTCATCCCCTCTCACCATGGATCCGATGATGTCTCCCCTTGTTAGTATGCCAACGAGTTTTCCATCGTCATCAACTACAGGGAGTCTTTTAATTTTATGAGAATCCATTAATTTAGCTGCATCTGTAACAGAAGAATCAGGTTTAACCTTGATTACTTTTTTAGTCATTATCTGATCGATGACAGTTGATCCTGCCTTTTGCATGTCTTCTGCAACTTCGTCTAATTCATATTTCATTTTTATTGGAAGTTCAATTAGGTCGAGTGGTGCTGGAAGTATGAGGTTTATTTTGGGTGAGTGTATCTCTATAAGACGCATTATGTCTCCTTCACTTATGACACCAACCACATGATTGTTCTCATCAACAACTGGAGCTCCGCTGATCTTGTTGTCCCTGAAACTCTGTGCAACATCGACAATTTTATCCAGTTCATTAAATTTTATTACTTCCTTTTGCATTATATCTTCTACATTCATTTAAACCAAAACTCCCTATTTTTTTACAGTAAGTCTTAATCTGGCATAATTTTGTAATTATCTAGAAAAATTTAGTTGATCTTTGGTTGTCCTACTACATTTAGTTTTGTTTGTTTAAATTAATTCAAAAAGTGAATAGTTAAATTTATTAATTATTAAATTAATGAATTACTATGAATGTTATCATGGTGATAAAATGAATCAACAGGAAATGGACAGGTTGGTAGATTCCCTGCTTATCTACATGCCCATGTTTTACAAAAAATTAACAACTGGTAAGGAGACTGATATCAAAAAATCGAGCTAGAAAAAAAGAACAGCTGATCAGTACCAGATACTTGGTTTGCTTGAACATTACAACCATCTTCCTATCTCTGAAATTGGGAAAAGATTGTTATTATCAAGACCCAACATGACGGCCCATCTGGACAAACTGGTAGCTGAAGGATTGGTTGAGAGAATTCCTGATGAAACAGACAGGAGGGTCATCAACATAGGAATCACCCAGAATGGTTTGGATTACATCCAGGTATCAAGAACGTGGGTTAAAAACAATATAAGGGAAACTTTGAAGGTTTTAAACCATGAAGAACTGGCTGAGCTTGACCACTGTACAGAAACAATCAAATCAAAAATTCTCATGATCAAGGGTGATCATCATGGAACAACAAAAAAATGAATTCAGTATCCGCCTTGTAATGGCAGGACTCATGATAGGTCTGCTTGTGGCGGCTCTGGATAATTCAATCATGGCAACTGCCATGCCCAAGGTCATTTCAAGCCTTGGAGGTATGGCTTATTATGTTTGGCCATTCACAATTTATATGCTCACATCCACCATTGCCATTATCTTGTTTGGAAAGCTATCAGATCTCTACGGACGTAAGAGGATCTTGATGGGTGGAATAGTATTGTTTATGCTGAGTTCCATTGCGTGCGGTTTTTCAAGCAACATGCTCCAGCTCATTATATTCAGGGGAATTCAGGGCATTGGTGGGGGAATATTAATAACCATACCATTCATAGTGGTTGCTGAGTTATTCCCACCTCGACAAAGGGGAAAGTACACCGGAATACTTGCTTCGGTGTTTGGCTTATCAAATGTTCTGGGACCAATACTTGGAGGAGTTATAACTGATTTTATGGGGTGGCAGTGGGTTTTCTTCGTCAACGTGCCGGTGGGAGTTGCTGCAATTGCCATGCTCGGCATTTATTTCCCTCACTTGAAACAGGTTGTGAGGGAGAAGGTCATAGATTACGCAGGCATAATTACCATGACACTGTCATTTAGTTCGTTGTGCGTTGCATTAACCTACGTCAGATCAGCGTACCTTCCAGAATATGTGGTGGCTTTTCTGTTTATCTTCGCAGCACTGATGTTCATACTATTTATTCATGTTGAACGTAGGGCAGTCGAACCTTTACTACCACTGCATCTCTTTAAAATATCAGTCTTCAATGTATCTGCAGTTGCAATGTTCTTATCAAACGCTGTTATGTTTTGTGCAGTTATCTACATACCCCTATTTATTCAGAAGGTTCAGGGAATAAGTGCATCAGGTTCAGGGGCATTAATAACTCCCATGCTAGTGAGTTTAACAGTGGCATCCCTCATCGCAGGCCAGGTAATCGCTAAAACTGGAACCTATAAAAAAATGGGTGTGCTGGCGTTTGTTTTGATCACAGTTGGAATGATCTTGGCAACCACAATAACACAAACAACAGGTACGGCTGAAATTCTCATTTACACAACCATTATCGGAGTTGGTTCAGGAATAATGTATCCAGTTTTCACTGTGGCAATTCAAAATGCTGTGTCAATGCGAGACATTGGAATTGCAACTGCGTCCAGCCAGTTCTTCAGAAATGTTGGAGCCACTCTGACCCTCCCTGTCTTTGGTTTGATTGTAAATCTAACCATGAACATGGATATAAATACCGTGAGCAGCGTTCCTGTTGGACCCATGATTACAGCAATTCACAACGTGTTCATATTCGCAATTGTGATGTGTATCATTGGACTTGTAGCTTCATTACTCCTAAAAGATGCTGTTTTAAGTAATTCAAATGAATATAATGTGATTGAAGAACCAGTTGGAAATGAGGAAGTTTAGTTTAACTAAATTTTCTTCAAATATTTTTTTTTAATTCTTTAAGACTCTCTTATAAACATGGTCACCAGGCCTTACAGTATCAGTGAAATGAATCGCCACATTTTGTCCTTTAGATCCATTATTAACTGGTTTTCCATTTATCTGCATTGATTCAACAGTTTGTTCTATTGATCCTGTTGTTTGGCCCTGGATAACCAGTGAATCCCCCACTTTAATGTCATCCCAGAGTCTGATCTCTGCGGCATTTACTCGTTTGTAATAGTTTACAACTTCACCAACATCTTTTTTCTTATATCTTGCCTCGTTAGAACTGCTATTTTCCGTGGGTGTGTTGAAATAGAATCCTGTGTCAAATCCTCTGTTAAAAACAGTTTTAAGTTCATTTAACCATTTTTGGAGGTTCTCTTCATGTTCTGGTGTGTTCCATCTGCCTGCCTCGTACTCTTTTATCGCTTCTTTGTAAACCCTGGTTACAGTTGCCACATAATCTGCAGGCCTTGCCCTTCCCTCTATTTTAAAAACCTTGACTCCAGATTCTATGAGGAGGGGAATGTGTTCTATCATACACAGATCCCTGGGACTCAGTATGTGGGTTTTGGGTAGAGTTTCCATGGAGTTACCAGTGGTTGAAAAATTCTTCTCACCCAAGATAAATTCTTCATCATCCTCTGAGATTATTTTCCATTCCTTTCAGCATTGCTGAAAACA
>WASR01000176.1:0-797 GCA_009712615.1 Methanobacterium sp.
AATTCAATCAACATTTGTGGATAAAAAAATGAGATTAACCCTTGGATCAACCATTTATATTTCAGTTTAGAGAGGATTCAATGAGAACATTTGTGGTAGTACCGGCCTACAACGAAGAAAAAACAATTGAAAAGGTTTTGAATGATCTTTCAAGCATGGGTTTTGAATTTGTTGTGGTGGATGATGGTTCAATGGATGGAACCAACAAAATAGTCAAGAAATTTATTGTGGAAAATAATCATGGATTTATTTGTAGACATCTTCTAAACAGGGGATTGGGTGCTGCAATAAAAACAGGTATAGAAGCTGCATTAGAAGAGAATGCAGATATTATTGTGACCTTTGATGCTGATGGACAGCATGATCCAAACGATATCTACACAGTGATAAACCCACTCATAACTAAAGAGGCAGATGTCTGTATAGGAACCAGGGATTTCGATGACATGCCCCGAAGTAAAAAATATGGAAATTCTGTGATGAACCTTATAACAATGATATTCTACGGCATAAAAGTTGGAGACTCCCAATCCGGGCTAAGGGCATTTAACAGGAAAGCTGCAAATGCCATCGTCATAAATGCTAGGGATTACGGAGTTTCTTCAGAAATTATAGGCGAAATAAAAAGGCAAAACCTGCAGCTTAAGGAAGTACCAATGAAGACCATTTACACAGACTACACTATGAAGAAGGGTACCAACCTCTTTGAGGGTTTGAAAATACTTTCAAAGCTCATCTTCAAATTATTTAAATAAAAATTACGGACTCCAAATATTGATTTAAGCCAAATTTATTAT